>NZ_JACBXC010000736.1 GCF_013870535.1 Streptomyces phytophilus
TCGATCATCCGGATCGCGGTACGCGGCAGCCACGCCGACGCCGTACCGGAGTCGTCGCCCGCCGCGCCGAACAGGTGCGGCGCCAGATCGGACTGCAGCGCCTCCGGCGTGGGCCGGTGGTCGGCGGTCATCTGCATGCACGCCTCGATGAGCGGCCGCAGCTCGCCCGGCAGCCCCTCCAGGTCGGGCCCCTCGCGCAGCAGCATGAACACGGTCTCGACGGGGTTCGCGCCGTGGAACGGGGCATGGCCCGTAGCCGCGAAGACGAGGGTGGAGCCGAGCGAGAAGACGTCGCTCGCGCCCGTCACGCTGCGCGAGTCGCGCGCCTGCTCCGGCGACATGTACGCGGGCGTGCCGACGGCGACGTTGGTCATCGTCAGCCGGGTGTTGGAGACGCCGGAGGCGATACCGAAGTCGATCACGCGCGGCCCGTCCTCCAGGACCAGCACGTTGGACGGCTTGAGGTCGCGGTGGACGAGCCCGGCGCCGTGGATGGACTGGAGCGCCTCCGCGACGCCCGCGGCCACCCAGCGCACGGCCTGCGGCGGCAGCGGGCCGCAGTCGTTGACCATCTCCTCCAGCGACGGCGCGGGCATGTACGCGGTGGCGAGCCACGGCACGGCGGCGCGCGGGTCGGCGTCGACGACGGGGGCGGTGTAGAAGCCGCTGACGGCCCGGGCGGCCTCGACCTCGCGGGTGAAGCGCACCCGGAAGAGCTGGTCCTCGGCCAGCTCGGTGCGGACAGTCTTGATCGCCACGCGGCGGCCGGAGGCCGACCGCGCGAGATAGACGAGACCCATCCCGCCGGCGCCCAGCCTGCCGAGCACCTCGAAAGGACCGATCCGCCTCGGGTCGTGCTGCGCAAGCTGCTCGACCACGTAACCATCCACCTCCCCGTGGGGGGCTCCCGGAACCGGGCCCCCCTGCAGCCTCTCACCGCAGGCGTACGGCCGTCAGTCCCGAAAGTACGCCTGCCGATTCTCCACTCCGGAACGCACCCGGGCTAACCCGGGGGGCGGCTCCGGACACCGCCGCCCCTGGAACCGCCGGGTCCGGCCGAACCCCGCGGGCCGTGCCGCCCGCGGGGCGCGGGAGCCCACCGGGTCAGGTCCCGTCGGGGCTGGTGGCGGGGGCGGAGGGGGGCTCCGCGGCCTGCTCGCCGCCGTCCCCGCCGTTGTCCCCGTCGCCGTCCCCGCCCGACTCGCCGTCCATCACCGCGAACGCCGCCCCCTGGTTGTCCACCACCACCGCGAACGTCGCCCCCGGGATCTCCTGCCGGTCCACCAGCACCCGCCCGCCCGCGCGCCGTACGGTCCGCAGGGCGTCGCCCACGTCGCCCACCCGGAAGTAGACGAGGAAGTGCGGCGGCATCTCCGCCGGCAGCACGTCGCCGACGAGCGCCCGGCCCGCCACCTGGCGGCCCGAGTCCGGCAGCGCCCACGCCATGAAGTCGCCCGCGTCGAACGGGGGAGCCGTCAGCTCGTACCCGAAGACGGCCGGATAGAAGGCGTCGGCCGCCTCGGCGCTGCGCACGTAGACCTCGGCCCAGCAGAAGGAGCCCGGCACGTCGGTCGCGCCGAACCCCGGCCGCGCCCCGGCCTGCCAGACGGAGAACACCGCGCCGTCCGGATCCGCGACCACCGCCGAGCGGCCGGCCTCCGAGGGCGCCTCCGGCTCGGTGAGCACGGTGCCGCCGGCCTCCCGTACCGTCGCCACGGTGCGGGCGAGGTCAGGGGTGGCCAGGTGGACGCCCCAGGCGGTGGGCATCCGGCCGTCCTTCTTGGCGACGAGCGCGGCGACCGGTCTGCCGTCGAGGAGCGCCCTGGAGTGCCGGGGGAAGCCCGGGCTGGAGTCCGTCCCCGCGCCGCCCTCCGTGAACGTCCAGCCGAACAGCTCGCCGTAGAAGCGCTCTCCGGCGCGGAGGTCGGGCAGGCTGGCGTCGGCCCAGCAGGGTGAGCCCTCGGCGAATGCGTCCATGGCCGTCGTAGTCCTTCCATGGGACCGTGGTGGGGATTGGCTTGATGGGGGACTGGCGGGACGTGGATCGTGCGATGGGTCGCATCGCCAACGTATCCGGGGCGGACATCGGCTCTTGCGAAAATACCCCGAACGTCGGGTCAATTCTGTTCGAGAGTGGCAATTCGCGCACTTCCGACCGTGTGACCTCCCCGTTTGCCCTCGTCAGATCGCGGTTCGATCACGCGTCGGTAAGCTGACGGCATGACAGGTCAAGTTCGGACGGTCGACGGCCGTGTCGCCGGCCGGCGCGGCCAGGCGACCCGCACCAAGTTGCTCGCATGCCTCGGCGAGATGCTCGACTCCTCGCCGTACCGGGACGTGAAGGTGATCGACGTCGCCCGCAGGGCGGGCACCTCACCGGCGACCTTCTACCAGTACTTCCCCGATGTCGAGGGCGCAGTCCTGGAGCTCGCGGAGCAGATGGCCAAGGAGGGCGCCGCCCTGACGGGGCTGGTCGCCGGCCGCTCGTGGGCCGGCAAGTCAGGGGCCCGGGCCGCGGAGGAACTCGTCGACGGATTCCTCGGGTTCTGGCGGCGGAACGAGGCGATCCTGCGGGTCGTCGACCTCGGGGCCGCGGAGGGCGACAAGCGGTTCTACAAGCTCCGGATGAAGATCCTCAACTCCGTCACCAAGTCCCTCACCGAATCGATCAGGGAGCTTCAGGCGAAGGGCAAGGTCGACGAGTCCGTGCAGCCGGCGGCCGTGGCCGGGTCGCTGGTGGTGATGCTCGCGGGAGTGGCGGCGCACCAGAAGGCGTTCCAGACGTGGGGCGTGAAGCAGGCGGACCTGAAGCCGTCGCTGGCGCTGCTGGTGCACCTCGGGGTGACCGGGCGGAAGCCGCCGAAGCAGGTGTGAGCGCGCAGCGTAGCCGCTGCTGAATCGTTAGTGCCCCGAGCCGGGCAAGCCGCCGGACCGCGGCCGCCGCCGCACTACGCTCACCGCCATGGCTTCTGACCGTGTCCATGCAGAACGCGCACAGCCGCCCGGCCGGGACGACCGTCCGGTGCTCGTCCGCCATGGCT
>NZ_JACBXC010000737.1 GCF_013870535.1 Streptomyces phytophilus
GCCGATCTCGACGGTCTCGTCCTCGGCCACCTTGATGGAGGACAGCACTCCGGCGGCGGGGGAGGGGATCTCGGTGTCGACCTTGTCGGTGGAGACCTCAAGCAACGGCTCGTCGGCCTCGACGCTCTCGCCCTCGGCTTTGAGCCAGCGCGTGACGGTGCCCTCGGTCACGCTCTCGCCGAGCGCCGGCAGGGTTACGGAAACCGCCATGGTTTCGGTTGCTCCTATCGATCTTTGCGGATGGTGGGCGTGTCCGTGGCTCAGTCGTGAGCGTGGAGCGGCTTGCCGGCCAGCGCCAGGTGGGCTTCTCCGAGCGCCTCGTTCTGGGTCGGGTGGGCGTGGACGAGCTGGGCCACCTCGGCCGGCAGCGCCTCCCAGTTGTAGATCAGCTGTGCTTCGCCGACCTGCTCGCCCATGCGGTCGCCGACCATGTGCACGCCGACCACGGGGCCGTCCTTGACCTGGACGAGCTTGATCTCGCCCGAGGTCTTGAGGATCTTGCTCTTGCCGTTGCCCGCCAGGTTGTACTTCAGCGCCACGACCTTGTCGGCACCGTAGGTCTCCCTGGCCTTCTCCTCCGTGATGCCGACGGACGCGACCTCCGGGTGGCAGTACGTCACCCGCGGGACACCGTCGTAGTCGATCGGCACCACGTCGAGGCCGGCCAGCCGCTCCGCGATCAGGATGCCCTCGGCGAAGCCGACGTGCGCGAGCTGGAGCACCGGGGTCAGGTCCCCGACGGCGGAGATCGTGGGCACGTTCGTGCGCTTGTACGCGTCCGTGAGGACGAAGCCGCGCTCCATGGCAACGCCCTGCTCCTCGTAGCCGAGCCCCTGCGAGACCGGGCCGCGGCCGACCGCGACCAGCAGGATCTCGGCCTCGAACTCCTTGCCGTCCGCGAGGGTGACCTTGACGCCGTCCTGGGTGTACTCCGCCTTCTCGAAGAAGGTGCCCAGGTTGAACTTGATGCCCCGCTTGCGGAAGGCCCGCTCCAGCAGCTTGGAGCTGCTCTCGTCCTCCGCCGGGACCAGGTGCTTCAGGCCCTCGACGATCGTCACGTCGCTGCCGAAGGACTTCCACGCGGAGGCGAACTCCACGCCGATGACGCCGCCGCCCAGCACGATCGCCGACTTCGGCACCCGGTCCAGGACCAGCGCGTGCTCCGAGGCGATGATGCGGTTGCCGTCGATCTCCAGGCCCGGCAGCGACTTCGAGTACGAACCGGTGGCGAGCAGCACGTGCCGCCCGCTGTACCGCTGGCCGTTCACGTCCACCGAGGTCGGCGAGGACAGCCGGCCCTCGCCCTCCACGACGGTGACCTTGCGGGACGAGATCAGCCCCTGCAGGCCCTTGTAGAGGCCGGCGACCACGCCGTCCTTGTACTTGTGCACGCCGGCCATGTCGATGCCGTCGAGCGTCGTGTTCACTCCGAAGGATGCGCCTTCGCGCGCCTGGTCGGCGAGCTCCCCGGCGTGCAGCAGCGCCTTCGTCGGGATGCATCCGCGGTGCAGGCAGGTGCCGCCCACCTTGTCCTTCTCGATCAGGGCGACGTCAAGACCAAGCTGAGCACCTCGCAGGGCGGCGGCATAGCCGCCGCTGCCGCCTCCGAGGATCACCAGGTCGAAAACGGTGCTGGCGTCGTTCGCCACGTCACGTCCTCCATGCATGTGCGCCGGTGGCCGGCCGTGGTGCGGCCGGGCGGCGGCTCCTTATCGGCCGCTCTACTACTGAGGCCCTGTCCTGCCACCAGCCATCTTCGCACTTGTCGCCGGAAGACGGAGACGCGGGCCGCACCCCGCCGGCCCGGGAACCGGTCGCCGGCGGGCTGCGGCGCACGTCAGACCAGGTCGCCGTGCGCCGCCTCCTCGGCGATCGCGACGAGAGTGCGCACCGCGGAGCCGGTGCCGCCCTTGGGGGTGTAGCCGAACGGGCCGGCGGAGTTGAAGGCCGGGCCCGCGATGTCCAGGTGCGCCCAGGTGATGCCCTCGCCGACGAACTCCTCCAGGAAGAGCCCGGCCACCAGGCCGCCGCCCATCCGCTCGCCCATGTTGGCGATGTCGGCGATCGGGGACTCCATGCCCTTCTTCAGCTCCGGCGGCATCGGCATCGGCCAGGACTGCTCGCCCGCGGCCTCGGCGAGCACGTGGATCCGGGTCCGGAAGGCGTCGTCGTTGGCCATGATCCCGAAGGTGCGGTTGCCCAGGGCCAGCACCATGGCGCCGGTGAGCGTCGCCACGTCGATCATGTAGTCGGGCTTCTCCTCCGACGCCTTCGTCAGCGCGTCGGCGAGGACGAGCCGGCCCTCGGCGTCGGTGTTCAGCACCTCGACGGTCTTGCCGCTGTACATCCGCAGCACGTCGCCGGGGCGGGTGGCGGAGCCGGACGGCATGTTCTCGGCGAGCGCCAGCCAGCCGGTCACGTTCACCGGCAGGTCCAGCCGGGCGGCGGCGGAGACGGCGGAGAGCACGGCCGCGGCGCCGCTCATGTCGCACTTCATCGTCTCGTTGTGGCCGGCCGGCTTGAGCGAGATGCCGCCCGAGTCGTACGTGATGCCCTTGCCGACCAGCGCGATCGTCTGCGTCGCCTTCGGGTGCCGGTGCTCCAGGCGGACCAGCCGGGGCGGGGTCTGCGAGCCCTGGCCGACGCCGAGGAGGCCGCCGTAGCCGCCCTTGGCGAGCGCCTTCTCGTCCGTCACCGCGACCTTGAAGCCGTGCTCCTTGCCGGCCTGCTGGGCGGCGGCGGCGAAGCCGGTGGGGTCGAGGTCGTTGGAGGGGAGGTTGATCAGGTCGCGGGCGCGGTTGACCTCCTCGGCGAGCACGGTGGCGCGCTCGACGGCGGTGCGGTGGGCCTTGTCGCGCTTGCCGCCGAGGAGGGCGATCTCGGCGAGCGGGGCCTTGGCGCCGCCGTTCGCCCTGCTCTTCGCGCCCTTGCCGCCCTTGGCGGCCTTGGTGCCCTTGGCGTCGGCGGCCGCGGCGTCGGCGCCGCCGTCGCGGTAGGTGTTGAAGGCGTACGCGCCGAGCAGCGCGCCCTCCGCCACGGC
>NZ_JACBXC010000738.1 GCF_013870535.1 Streptomyces phytophilus
CCAGGGCCAGGCCGGTGGCGGAGGCCCCGGTGACCAGGGCGCGGCGGCTCAGCGTGCTCATGCGGGATCCCTCTCGTTCGGGTGCGCGACGTGGGCCAGCTTGCAGCGTCTCGGGGCCCGCAGACTTTCTGTCCCGCAACGGGGAGTTGAACCCGGGCGGCCTCCTACGCCTCCGGGGCCCCGTCCCCGCCCCCGTCGTCCCCGTCCCCGTCTCCGTCCCCGTCTCCGTCCACGTACCGCAGTACTCCCCACATCGCGTCCTCGCCGCCGTCCTGCGGGCCGTGGCCGCAGCAGGCGCTCAGCTCCTTGCGTACGGCGTCGGCGTCGATCCCGGAGCCGATCAGCACCAGCCGCGTGGCCCGCTCCTCGCCGCGGCCCCAGGGGGCGGGGCGGAAGCGCAGGAAGCGGCCGACGGCGTGCAGCCCGTACTTCTGCGGGTGGCCGGGGACGCCGAAGTGGACGAAGCCCTTGATGCGGTAGAGGCCGGCGGGGCGGGTGTCGAGGAAGTCCAGCAGGCGGCGGGGGCTGATGGGCTCGCCGGTGGCGAACTCGACGCTCTCGTACGCCGCGTGGAGGTGCGCCCCGTGGTCGCGGCCGGTGCCGGAGCAGGCGCCGTGGTCTGCGCCGTGACCGTCGGCGTGGCCGGTGGCGTGACCGTCGGCGTGGCCGGTGCCGTGGTCCGTCCCGGCGTCGGTGGCGTCGTCGGCGGCCAGGTCGGCGAAGGAGAGCTGGCGGTGGCGGGGTGCCGCGGCACCGGGGCGGTCGTGGCGCGCCGGGTCGAAGAACAGCCCGGGGTCGACCCGCCCGTAGGCCGTGGCGACCACGGGCGTACCGGGGGCCAGTTCGCCGAGGGCCTCGTGGAGGCGGCGGCGTTCGGCCTCGTCGGTGCGGTCGGTCTTGTTGAGCACGACGAGGTCGGCGACGGCAAGGTGGCGGTCGATCTCGGGGTGCCGCTCGCGGGTCGCGGCGAACTCGGCGCCGTCCACGACCTCGACCAGCCCTCCGTACACGATGCGGTCGTTCTCGCTGGCCAGCACCATGCGGATGAGTTCCTGCGGCTCGGCCAGGCCGCTGGCCTCGACCACGATGACGTCGATCCGGCCGGTGCCGGCGAGCCGGTCGAGGTAGGCGTCCAGCTCGGCGGTGTCGACGGCGCAGCACAGGCACCCGTTGCCGAGGGAGACCATCGAGTCGACCTGCCCCGCGACGGCCATGGCGTCGATCTCGATGCTGCCGAAGTCGTTGACGACGGCGCCGATCCGGATGCCGTCGCCGTTGCGCAGCAGCCGGTTGAGGAGGGTGGTCTTGCCGGAGCCGAGAAACCCCGCGAGTACGACGACGGGGATCCGTCCGCTGCCCACCAGCCACCCTCCCGGCGCCGTCCGTTCTGCCTGCGTCCAGCGTAGAGGGCGGGACCGTCAGCCGTAGCGCTCGATGCGCGCCTGTGCGGGCGGGAACGGGGACTGCGCCGTGGTGCCCGTCGACCAGAAGCCGCCCGTGCCCGGTATGGGGGCCAGCGCGGACATCACGGGAGTCACGCCCTGCGCGGCGGCGGGGCCGCGCTCGCTGGTCCAGCCGGTGCCGTCCCAGCGGAGGTAGTGGGCGCTGGCGCCGTCCCAGAAGTCCCACCCGGCGATGAGGGCGGGGCGCCCGGTGGCGTCGGGCGCGATGGCGCCGAGGGAGCCGACGGTGAAGGGGGCGGCGACGGCGTTCCACGCCGTGCCGTCGTAGTGGCGCAGGACGACGCCCGGCGGCTTGCCGGGCGGGCCGCCGGCGCCGTAGTCGTGGCCGGTGAGCCAGATGTCGTCGGGGGCGGCGGGGAGCAGGTCGGTGACGGACAGCCGCAGCCCGGCCAGCCGGGGCAGGACGTGCCAGGCCCGGTCGTCGTACCGGGCGACGAGGACGCCGCCGGAGACCCAGGTGGCGCCGGCGCCGTCGATGTGGACGTTCCACAGGCTGGGGGCGGAGCCGTCGTCGGTGGGCAGCGGCGGGGACCAGCTCCAGCGCGTGCCCCCGGCGTCGTCGGAGCGCAGCACGCGGGAGGCGCCGTCGCGGGTGCCGGAGATCCGTACGGTGCCGTCGGGGGCGACGGCGACGGCCCACAACTCGGTGCCGGACTCGCCGCGTCCGGGGAAGTCGTGCTCGCGCCAGGTGGCGCCGTCCCAGGCGAGGAGGTGGTCGGCACCGGCGCGGTCGTACCCCACGGCCCAGGCGGCGACCGCTCCGGCCCCGGCGGGGGCGGCGGCGACGTTGCGGAGGCTGCCGGCGAACGCGAGGTGCGAGACGTCGGTGGCCTGCCAGGCGGAGCCGTCCCAGGTACGGGCCAGGGGGCGCCCGGCGGTGGAGCCGCTGCGGGCCTCCTCGCCCACGGCCCAGGCGAGTTCGGGCCCCGCGGCGGCAACGGCGTTGAGCAGGGCGGCGGGTTCTCCGGCCGGTACGGGAACCTCCCGCCAAGCGGCGCGGGGCCGGGCGTTGCCGGCCGGCCGGTTCCCGCCTCCGGCGGCGGCACCGGTGCCGGTGGCGGTCGCCGCGTGGCCGTGGCCGGCGGCGGTGAGGCCGAGCCCGGTGGCGGCGGTCGTGGCGGTTAACCCTCGGACGAAGCTGCGTCTGCGCATGCGTGTTCTCCTCCCGTGTACGGCTGAGCCAGAGTGACCCGCGAGTAACCAGGGGTCAACCCCACGTCGCGCCCACGCCCGGCGCACCTCCGGGACGTGCCGCTCACCAGGCAGGACCCGGCCGCTCGAACCCGGTCGGCACGACCCCGCCTGCCCGGACCCGGTCGGCAGGACCCGGCCTGCCCGGACCCGAACGGCAGGACCGGTCGCTCACCCCGGCCCGCGCCCGGCCCGACCGCTACCCCCGCCCGCCGACTCCGGCCGCTCGCCTCCGCCGGACCCGGACGCTCACCCCGCGTCCTCCCCCCGGCCGCCCGTCGCCAGGGTGTCCATACGGCGCTTGTGGACCTCCCGCTCCGTCGCCGAGGTGACGAACTCCGCCGTCGCCGCCGGGCCCACCAGGTCACGTACCTCCGCCACCGT
>NZ_JACBXC010000739.1 GCF_013870535.1 Streptomyces phytophilus
TGCCGCGTAGGTGATTTCCACGGTGGCCATGTCGCCCGGCCGCACCGGCTCCTCCGGCCGCGCGAAGTGCACCAGCCGGTTGTCGGGCGCCCGGCCGGACAGCCGCCGCGTAGCGCCGTCCTTGCGGCCCTCGCCCTCCGCGACCATGACCTCCAGCACCCGGCCGACCTGCTTCTTGTTCTCGCCCCAGGAGATGTCCTCCTGGAGGGCCACCAGCCGCTCGTACCGCTCCTGCACGACCGCCTTCGGCACCTGCCCGGCCATCTCCGCCGCCGGGGTCCCCGGCCGCTTGGAGTACTGGAAGGTGAACGCCTGCGTGAAGCGCACCTCGCGTACCACGTGCAGCGTCTGCTCGAAGTCGGCCTCGGTCTCGCCGGGGAAGCCCACGATGATGTCGGTGGTGATCGCCGCGTCCGGGATGGCGGCCCGCACCTTATCGATGATCCCCAGATACCGCTCCTGCCGGTAGGAGCGCCGCATCGCGCGCAGCACCGTGTCCGAGCCGGACTGCAGCGGCATGTGGAGCTGCGGCATCACGTTCGGCGTCTCGGCCATCGCCTCGATCACGTCGTCGGTGAAGTCCCGCGGGTGCGGCGAGGTGAAGCGCACCCGCTCCAGCCCCTCGACCCGCCCGCAGGCACGCAGCAGCTTGCCGAACGCCTGCCGGTCGCCGATGTCGGACCCGTACGCGTTGACGTTCTGCCCCAGCAGCGTGATCTCGCTGACACCCTCCGCGACCAGCGCCTCGACCTCGGCGAGGATGTCGCCGCTGCGGCGGTCCTTCTCCTTGCCCCGCAGCGCCGGGACGATGCAGAACGTACAGGTGTTGTTGCACCCGACGGAGACCGAGACCCACGCGGCGTACGGGCTCTCCCGCCGCGTCGGCAGCGTGGAGGGGAACGCCTCCAGCGACTCGGCGATCTCGACCTGCGCCTCGCGGGCCACCCGCGCCCGCTCCAGCAGCACCGGCAGCTTGCCGACGTTGTGCGTGCCGAAGACGACGTCGACGTACGGGGCGCGGCTGACGATCGTGTCGCGGTCCTTCTGCGCCAGACAGCCGCCGACCGCGATCTGCATGCCGGGCTTCGCGGCCTTCTTCGGCGCGAGCTGGCCGAGGTTGCCGTACAGCCGGTTGTCGGCGTTCTCCCGCACCGCGCAGGTGTTGAACACGACCACGTCGGCGGTGCCGCCGGAGCCCGGCTCCGCGCGGACGTAGCCCGCCTCCTCAAGCAGCCCCGACATCCGTTCGCTGTCGTGGACGTTCATCTGGCATCCGAACGTCCTGACCTCGTACGTGCGCGGCTGTGCGACTTCCTCGGGCATGCCAGCGATCATCCAAACGGCGACGGGGGTTCACGGACGGGCCGCCCGGGGCGGCCCGTCCGTCAGTCTACGACTTCGGCGACCGCCTCAGTCGGCCTGTCCCGCGGGGGCGTACTGCCTCAGCTCCGCGGCCAGTTCCTCGTGCACCAGGGCCTTGAGCAGTGTGCCCGCGGCGATGTGCTCCTCGGAGAGCACCTCGCCCTCGTTGTGCACCCGCGAGACCAGCGCGCCCTTCGTGTACGGCACGACGGCCTCGATCTCGACCTGCGGCCGCGGCAGCTCCACGTCGATGAGCGCCTTCAGCTCCTCGATGCCCTCGCCGGTCGCGGCCGAGACCGCGATCGCCCGCGGCTCGATGCGCAGCAGCCGGCGCAGCACGTCCGGATCGGCGGTGTCCGCCTTGTTGATCACCACGATCTCGGGTACGGACGTCGCACCCACGTCGCGGATCACCTCGCGCACGCTGACGAGCTGCTCCTCGGGCGCCGGGTGGGAGCCGTCGACCACGTGCAGGATCAGGTCGGCGTCGCCGACCTCCTCCATCGTGGAGCGGAACGCCTCGACGAGGTGGTGCGGCAGGTGCCGTACGAAACCGACGGTGTCCGCCAGCGTGTACAGCCGCCCGCTGGGCGTCTCCGCCCTGCGCACCGTCGGGTCGAGGGTGGCGAACAGCGCGTTCTCCACCAGCACGCCCGCGCCGGTGAGCCGGTTGAGCAGCGAGGACTTGCCCGCGTTCGTGTAACCGGCGATGGCCGCCGACGGCACCTTGTGCCGCTTGCGCTCCTGCCGCTTGACGTCCCGGCCGGTCTTCATGTCGGCGATCTCCCGGCGGAGCTTCGCCATCTTCTCGCGGATGCGCCGCCGGTCCGTCTCGATCTTCGTCTCACCGGGACCACGGGTGGCCATGCCGCCGCCCGCCGAGCCCGAGCCGCCGCCGCCCATCTGCCGGGACAGCGACTGCCCCCAGCCGCGCAGCCGCGGCAGCATGTACTGCATCTGCGCGAGCGCGACCTGCGCCTTGCCCTCGCGGGACTTGGCGTGCTGGGCGAAGATGTCGAGGATCAGCGCGGTGCGGTCCACGACCTTGACCTTGACGACGTCCTCAAGATGGATGAGCTGGCCGGGGCTCAGCTCACCGTCGCAGACGACCGTGTCCGCCGCGGTCTCGACCACGATGTCGCGCAGCTCCAGCGCCTTGCCGGAGCCGATGTACGTCGCGGGGTCGGGCTTGTCGCGGCGCTGCACCACGCCGTCGAGCACGACCGCGCCGGCCGTCTCGGCGAGCGCGGCCAGCTCCGCCAGCGAGTTCTCGGCCTCCCGGGCCGTACCGGACGTCCACACGCCGACGAGCACGACCCGCTCCAGCCGGAGCTGCCGGTACTCGACCTCGGTGACGTCCTCCAGCTCGGTCGACAGACCGACCACGCGGCGCAGGGCCGCGCGGTCCTCACGGTCGAACTGATCGCCGTCACGGCCTGCGTCGGATCCGGGACTCCACGCGGCTTCGGCTTCCATGAGGGCGTCGGCACGCAGGCCTTCCGGGAGACGCTGGTCGTCCTGGGGAAGGTGGGTAGGAGAAGTCATCGGATCCTTGTCTGTGAGATCGGTTGTCTGCCACTACGACAACGCACCGCAGACCGGGAGGATTCCCCGCACGGCGGGCAGGCGTCGTGGCCTCACGATGGTCGCACGCTGCCGCACGGCCGTCACCCGCT
>NZ_JACBXC010000074.1 GCF_013870535.1 Streptomyces phytophilus
GACCACCCGCCCGGCGTCCAGCAGCAGGCTCGCCAGCAGCACCCGCTGCTGCCCCGCGGGCACCCGCAGTTCGCCACCGCCGGGCGCCCGCACCTCGACCGGGCCGAGCACCCGGAACTCCACGGCCGCCATTCCCGACCCTTCCCACCGCGTTCGCGTGCACGATTGTGCCGACCTGTGCCTGCCCGGCCCCCTCCGGGGGCCGGCGTCCGCCGGCTCCTGATCCGTAGACGCCGGGGGAGCCACACGTCATCGTCGCCCGCACGTGATCCCGGACACGCCCCGGCAGTGACGAGCCTCACGTTCGGTACGAGGCCGGCCCCCGCCCCCCGCCCGATCCCCGCGCTGACGCCCGGAAGAGGGGGCCGGAACCGCCGCGGGGCCGGTCACCTCGCTCGGCCGGTTCGGATCCAGACGGGTTACAGTGTCTTTGTGCGTGGTGACGGACGACTCAGCCACGACCTGCTTCCCGGAGAGAAGGGCCCCCAGGACGCCTGCGGCGTCTTCGGCGTCTGGGCCCCGGGCGAGGAGGTCGCCAAGCTCACCTACTTCGGACTGTATGCACTGCAGCACCGGGGACAGGAGTCCGCGGGTATCGCGGTGAGCAACGGTTCTCAGATCCTCGTCTTCAAGGACATGGGCCTGGTCTCGCAGGTCTTCGACGAAACCTCTCTCGGCTCCCTCCAGGGCCACATCGCCGTGGGGCACGCCCGCTACTCGACCACCGGTGCCTCCGTGTGGGAGAACGCGCAGCCCACCTTCCGGGCCACCCCCCACGGGTCGCTCGCGCTCGGCCACAACGGCAACCTCGTCAACACCGCCGAGCTGTCCGAGATGGTCGCCGCGCTGCCCCCGGACGGCGGGTCGCGCAGCGGCAGGGCGGCGGCGACCAACGACACCGACCTCGTGACCGCGCTGCTCGCGGGGCAGGTCGACGGCGACGGCAAGTCGCTGACCGTGGAGGAGGCCGCGCCGCTGGTGCTGCCGCGGGCCAAGGGCGCGTTCAGCCTCGTCTTCATGGACGAGCAGACGCTCTACGCGGCCCGCGACCCCCAGGGCATCCGCCCGCTGGTGCTCGGCCGGCTGGACCGCGGCTGGGTGGTGGCGTCGGAGAGCGCCGGGCTCGACATCGTCGGCGCCAGCTTCATCCGCGAGGTGGAGCCCGGCGAGCTGATCGCGATCGACGAGAACGGCCTGCGCGCCAGTCGCTTTGCCGAGGCAAAGCCCAAGGGGTGTGTCTTCGAGTACGTGTACCTGGCCCGGCCCGACACCGAGATCGCCGGCCGGAACGTGTACCTCTCCCGCGTCGAGATGGGCCGCCAGCTCGCCGCGGAAGCCCCCGCCGACGCCGACCTGGTGATACCCACACCGGAGTCCGGCACCCCCGCCGCCATCGGGTACGCGGAGGCCAGCGGCATTCCGTACGGGGCCGGGCTGGTCAAGAACAGCTACGTGGGCCGGACCTTCATCCAGCCCTCCCAGACCATCCGCCAGCTCGGCATCCGCTTGAAGCTGAACCCTCTCAAGGAGGTCATCGGCGGCAAGCGCCTCGTCGTCGTGGACGACTCCATCGTCCGCGGCAACACGCAGCGCGCGCTCGTACGGATGCTCCGCGAGGCCGGCGCCGCCGAGGTGCACGTGCGCATCTCGTCGCCGCCCATCAAGTGGCCGTGCTTCTTCGGCATCGACTTCGCCACCCGCGCCGAGCTGATCGCCAACGGCATGTCGGTCGAGGAGATCTGCCAGTCGCTGGGCGCGGACTCGCTCGCGTACATCTCCACCGACCGCATGATCGAGGCCACCGGCATCCCCAAGAACGACCTCTGCCGCGCCTGCTTCGACGGCGAGTACCCGATGGACCTGCCTGACCCGGAGCTGCTGGGCAAGCACCTGCTGGAGAACGAGGTCGCCGGCGGGCGCGACGCCGCCGACGCCCTGCGCCGCCCGTAGCGCAGGCCCCAGGCCCCCTTCCGCCCCATCCCACCCCAGACCCCAGGTGAACGACCCGGAGGACCCCAACGCCATGTCCGGTGCCAGCCAGCCCCCCGCCCCCGCCGCCTCCTACGCGGCGGCGGGCGTCGACATCGAGGCCGGTGACCGCGCCGTCGAGCTGATGAAGGAGTGGGTGAAGAAGACCCGGCGCCCGGAGTCGGTCGGCGCGCTCGGCGGCTTCGCCGGCCTCTTCGACGCCTCCGTGCTCAAGCGCTACGAGCGCCCGCTCCTCGCCTCGGCGACCGACGGCGTCGGGACGAAGGTCGCGGTCGCGCAGCGCATGGACGTGCACGACACGATCGGCCACGACCTGGTCGCCATGGTCGTGGACGACCTGGTCGTCACGGGCGCGGAGCCGCTGTTCATGACGGACTACATCTGCGTCGGCAAGGTGGTCCCGGAGCGGGTCGCGGCGATCGTCAAGGGCATCGCCGAGGGCTGCGTGCTGGCCGGTTGCGCGCTGGTCGGCGGCGAGACGGCGGAGCACCCCGGGCTGCTGGGCCCGGACGAGTACGACGTGGCCGGCGCGGGCACGGGCGTCGTCGAGGCGGACGCGGTGCTGGGCGCCGATCGCATCCGTACGGGTGACGCGGTCGTCGCGATGGCCTCCTCGGGCCTCCACTCCAACGGGTACTCGCTGGTACGGCACGTCCTGCTGGACCGCGCCGGCTGGGCGCTGGACCGGGCGGTGCCGGAGTTCGGCCGCACCCTGGGCGAGGAGCTGCTGGAGCCGACGAAGATCTACTCGCTGGACTGCCTCGCGCTGCTGCGCGCTACCGAGGTGCACGCCTTCTCGCACGTCACGGGCGGCGGCCTCGCCAGCAACCTGGCCCGGGTGGTGCCGGACGGGCTGCGCGCGGTCGTCGACCGCACGACGTGGGCGCCGGGCGCCGTCTTCGACGTGGTCGGGGAGGTGGGCCGGGTCGAGCGGGCGGAGCTGGAGCGGACGCTGAACATGGGCGTCGGCATGGTCGCCGTCGTGCCGCAGGCGTCGGTGGACGTCGCGCTGGCGCTGCTCGCGGACCGCGGGGTCGACGCCTGGGTCGCCGGCGAGGTCCGCGGGCAGGACGGGGCGGGGGCGGGTGATGTCGAGCTTACGGGGGACTATGCCCGCTGAGTCCGCCGCCGGCGGCCCGTACCGCGGTCCCTGCGGCGGCATGCGCGCCGGGATGCGCGGAGGCAGCACGTACCGCGTCCGCGGCCCGGAACATGCGTGTCCGCGCGCCTACGGACCCGTACGCCGCCGGCCTCCCGCGCCCGGCAGCCGGTTCCCGGCAGCAAAACCGGCAGCAAAAAGGGCCCGTCCGGGGATGCCCCCGAGCCGAGCTCCGATTTGCTGCCTGCGGATCAGGCCCCGCGACGCTGCTCCGACGAGCCGGCCGAGTCCTCGCCGTCCTCGTCGTCCTCATCCTCGTACAGCTCCGCGTAGCGTGCGTACAGGTCGTCGTCGGGCGACTCTTCCTCGACTTGCTGCTGCTGCTGCTGCTGTTGTTGCTGCTGTTGCTGTTGACCGTTCGACGGCGGATTCGCCGTCGAAGCGCCCAGCTCTTCGGCAAGGCGTGAGAGGTCAGTCCCACCGCTGCTGTACTTCAGCTGGCGGGCGACCTTCGTCTGCTTGGCCTTGGCCCGGCCGCGCCCCATGGGTCGACCCCCTCAAACGACGGGGCTCGATGGCCCCAGAGTCTGATACGCGTTCATGATCGGATGCGGACCCTCGGTGAAGAGGGACCGTCCATCGGGGTTCAACGGTACCTGTTTCTGCACCCTGACGGTACGTCGCTGGCAGCACAGGCCCCGCCGCCGATCCCGATGAGGCCCGCGTCCCCGCTGGTCAAGACCCGATTCTATCGTCTGACGAGGAGCGACCCGCCGCGCGGTGGTGACATGCGTTACGTGACGTCGCCTCTTTGCCATGGTGAACGTTCTCACCGGTCTCGCCCGCCCCGGCGTGCGCGGGGCGGGCCGAGGGCGGGCGAGGGGTAGGCGAAGGGCGGGCGCAGGGGCGTACGGCGCTCAGCCGCGGCGCCTGGCCTCCGCCATGCGCTGCTCCGCGATCCGGTCCGCCGCCACCGCCGGGGGTACGCCGTCGGACGCCGCCCGGTGGAATATCTCCACCGTCGTGTCGAAGATCCGGGCGGCCTTCGCCCGCGCCCGGACCATGTCGAAGCCGTGCAGCTCGTCGGCGACCTGGATGACCCCGCCCGCGTTGACCACGTAGTCGGGGGCGTAGAGGATGCCGCGGTCGGCCAGGTCCTTCTCCACGCCCGGGTGCGCGAGCTGGTTGTTCGCCGCGCCGCAGACGGCCTTCGCGGCGAGGACCGGCACCGTGTCGTCGCCGAGCGCCCCGCCCAGCGCGCACGGCGCGTACACGTCCAGCGGCTCGCGGATGAGCGCGTCCGTGTCCGCGACGACCGCCACGCCGGGGTGCGCGGCCCGTACGCGCGCGACCGACTCCTCGCGCACGTCGGTGATCACCACCTCCGCGCCGTCCCCGACCAGGTGCTCCACGAGGATGTGCCCCACCTTGCCGACCCCGGCGACGCCGACCCGCCGCCCGCGCAGCGACGGCGTGCCCCACAGGTGCTCGGCCACCGCGCGCATGCCCTGGAAGACGCCGAACGACGTCAGCACCGAGGAGTCGCCGCAGCCGCCGTTCTCGGGGGAGCGGCCGGTGGTCCACCGGTTCGTACGGGCGACCACGTCCATGTCCTGGACGTACGTGCCGACGTCGCACGCCGTGACGTAGCGCCCGCCGAGCGAGGCGACGAAGCGGCCGTAGGCGAGCAGCAGGTCCTCGGTCTTCACCTTGTCCGGGTCCCCGATGATCACGGCCTTGCCGCCGCCGTGGTCGAGGCCGGCCATCGCGTTCTTGTACGACATGCCGCGGGAGAGGTTCAGCGCGTCCAGGACCGCGGCCTGCTCGGGGTCGCCGGCGGCGGCGTAGGAGTGGAAGCGGGTGCCGCCGAGGGCCGGGCCCAGGGCGGTGGAGTGGATGGCGATGACGGCCTTGAGGCCGGTCTCGCGGTCCTGGCAGAGGACAACCTGTTCATGTCCGCCCTGATCGGAGCGGAAGAGTGTGGAGAGAACGTCGGTCACGGTGGTGACTCCGGTTTGGTCGCGGGCTGCTGCCCTCCAGGGGTGGGGAGGGCAGGTAGTGGCTCAAGCGTAGAGCGGCGCCCGCCTCCCGGACCCCCGGCGGGGTCTCGGGTCCCCAGGAGGCGTCCCCCCGGAGGACTCAGCACCATAGTCTGCGGGAGACTCGGATACGTACGTGGGAGAGGGGAGAGGGCGTGGCCGTGGTGTCGTCACTGGTGATCCCGTATGCGACGTATCTGCGCGTGTACGAGCCGCTGGCCGCCTTCCCCGAGCCCGAACGCACCCACTGGTACCGCTACGCCGCCCGCGAGGCCGCCCCCACCAGCCAGGACGAGCTGCTCCGGGCGCTCGCCGGGCTGGCCGGCACCCCGCCGACGGCGGCCCCGGCGCACGAGAGCGGCGACGCCTTCGTCACCGAGGTGGACGGCGTGACGTGCGTCTGCCCCTGGCGCACCCGGCTGCGCAGCTGGCTGGCGCTGGACGAGCTGGTCGAAGAGCTGCCCAGGCCGGTGCTGGAGGCGGCGCTGCCCGAGGTCGTACGGGAACAGGCGCTTGCCGATCACGCGCGCTGGCGGGTGGACAACCCGGACGCCCGGCCGTGGATCAGGTCCGCGGTGTGGACGGTCCCGATGCGCTGGTTCGTGCTCTTCTCCGACGAGGAGCGGGAGTACGAGACGGGCGCGCGCACCCTGCTGCGCTACCGCACGCCCATGGTGCAGGCCCGGCGCCGGGTGGCGCGCGGGCTGAAGGCGCTGCGCGACGCGGTCGGGCAGGCGCCGCTCGTCGAGGGCCTGGTGGACGTCGGAAAGTGGCTGGAAGAGTTCCATCCGCGGTCGCTCGTGGAGCTGGACTACGGCGGGCTCGTCCACGTGCTGCCCAAGGAGCACCTGGCGGAGGACCGGTCCGCGGCGGAGGTCGCGGAGGGCATCGCGGCGCTGGCGGCGGGGGACGAGGAGCGGGCCGGGCGGGCGTACCAGCGGCTGACGGACCGCTGGGGCGTGGTGCGCGAGCGGCAGTTCGCCAGCTAGGCCCTGTCTGACAAATGGCGCCGTCCGCCCTCTGGGCGGGCGTCGCGGCGTCTGGTGCGTGCGATCGCAAGGCGGAGGGTCGACCGCATAGTGGGCCTATTCGGTCGATCCCGACAACGCAGCGAGCGTGCGTGCCAGGCGTCGCGACGCAGGCGGGATTTGTCAGATAGGGCCTGGCGCGTACGGGGCGCCCGTGGGCGCGTACGGGCGGGGCGGCCGGGCGCCGTGTCGGCAAGGGTCCGGACAAGCGCTCACTAGTGCGACGAACAATTCCGGACTAGTGTCCCGCCATGCCCCGGCACGGAAGGGGCCGTTCGGTCCCTGCCCCTGGGGACCTTGGTCCCGGACGAAGGTCCCGAACCAGGCTATTTGGTCAAGCGTGACGGAAAGCACGTACCTGGGTCTTGCCGTCACCGCGTAGCCTGGGTGACGATATAGGGCAAGGAGTCCAGATGGGGTATGTTCCGTCCAACTTAGGGTGGAATGCCGAGCATTGATCCTCTCGTGGGAGACCTTGTGGCCCCTGGTGGTGCTGTGACTGATCGTCACGAAGGTGTGACTGTCCGCTATGGCACGGTCCAGCGGGATCCGTCGAGGTTGAACACCTCAGAGGGCAATTCCATCGGTTTGGCCGACGCCGCTGGACAGATGGTGTAGTTGTAGTGCCGAGGACAAGCCGTTCGTCCTATTACCGACTCGACCCCCGTTGGCCATATCGGTCAACGAGGGTCAAGGTGCAGAATTTAGAGGAAAGAACCGAGAAGGTTCGGTTCTCCCGAGGAGGCCGCTCATGACCGCTCGCACCCCTGACGCCGAGCCGCTGCTGACCCCCGCCGAGGTAGCCACGATGTTCCGCGTTGACCCGAAGACGGTCACGCGCTGGGCGAAGGCCGGCAAGCTCACGTCTATCCGCACGCTCGGCGGGCATCGCCGCTATCGCGAGGCGGAGGTCCGCGCACTGCTGGCGGGCATTCCGCAGCAGCGCAGCGAGGCCTGACCACACGCGTCGCCGGGGTCGGCCGGGACCCCCTAGCCCGGCTCACACCCCTCGCACCACAAGCGACGCAGCATCGTCGATCGCGCTGGACTCCGCCGGGTCCAGCGCGATTTGTCGCACGGCCCCCGGTGGCCGCCCTCCCCGGGGCGACCGCCGGGGGCTGTTCGCGTACGCGACGTCCGGAAGTATCGGTGCCCGTCCGGGCATGGGTGCAATGGCATATACAAAATTGACCTGACCTAAGGGGGGCGTAAATCCCCCTGTTTCGAAATTGGTTGAGTGATCCCCGTCACAGTCAGGACGGCTTGCGGCGCCGCGGCCGCTGCGATATTGACCCCCCGTCAACTCCTGCCCTACGCCTGGAGCGTTGCCCCGTCCGGCTCGGTCGTGTCGTTCGCATCCCCGACGTCGGGTGGCGCGGACTCCATCGCCAGCCGCAGCAGCCGGCTGCAGACGGCGCAGTGGGGGGTGAGGTGCCCGTACGACGACGCGGCGGAGAGGTGGGCGCGCAGAAGGGCCTTCGTCTCGTGCCGCACGGTCGTCGTCATAGCCCTTGAGTACCCAGTGACCGGACGCCCGTCAAGGAAACGTGCAGCCGGTCTAGACCGCGTACCAGCGTGAATGCGTCACGGGAGAGACGGAAAGCCTCCGCCGTGACGACGGAGGCTGAGGGGAATGAGAATTGCCGTGCGGTCCTGACGGGATTTGCTGCGTCTGTCTGTGGCTCCGCCGCGGGCGCGGCCTCGGACACGGCCGCTCGAAAACTGTGCGGTCCTGACGGGATTTGAACCCGCGGCCTCCACCTTGACAGGGTGGCGAGCACTCCAAACTGCTCCACAGGACCTTGCTTGCGCGAACGCGCGTGCCCGACTCTACAGCAGCTCAGGCCCCCGGTCGAACCGGTTGCCGCGGCTCACCGCCCCGGCGGGACCAGCGCGTCGACCGCCTTCACGATCCGCTTGTCGGAGACCGGATACGCCGTGCCCAGCGCATGCGCGAAGTAGCTGACCCGCAGCTCCTCGATCATCCACCGCACGTCCCGCACCGCCCGCGGCACCGGCCGCCCCCGCGGCTGCTGCTCCAGCAGCCACGCGTACTCGTCCTGCATCTCCTTGACCTTCGCCATCCGCGCCCGGTCCCGCTCCGCGTGCGCGGGGAGCTGCTGGAGCCGGCGGTCCGCCGCGACGAGGTACCGCAGCAGGTCCGGCAGCCGGCCCGCGCCGTGCTCGGTGACGAAGCCGGGCTTGACCAGCCACGCCAGCTGCTCGCGCACGTCCACCGCGGACTCGGTCAGCACGGGGCTCTTGACCGTCCGCAGCCGCCCCTCGCAGGCGTGCCAGGCCGCCAGCACCTCCTGCACCTGCCGGATGGTCTGCATCGTCGCGTCGACGATGTCGGCCCGTACGGAGTCGAAGAGCTTGCGGAAGCCCTCCTCGTCCCACACGGGCCCGCCGCGGGCCGCGATGAGCCGGTCCGCGGAGGCGGTGACGCAGTCCTCGAAGAGGGCCTGTACGCCGCCGTGAGGGGTGCGGGAGAGGGCCAGCTTCGCCTGGTTGGACAGCGTGCTGTTGGCGAACTTGGCGGGGTTGGACGGGAGTTGGAGCAGGATCAGGCGGCGGGTGCCGGCCCACATGGCGGCCGCCTGCTCCGCCTCCGTGTCGTACAGCCGCACGGCGACGGTCTCGCCCTCGTCCACGAGCGCCGGGTACGCCTTGACGGTGTGGCCGCCGCGGCGGGTCTCGAAGGTGCGCGGGAGGGTGCCGACGGTCCAGGAGGTGAGGCCGGTGCGGCGCTCCAGCGCGGGCCCGCCTGCGGCGCTCTCCGCGCCGTCGCCGCGGGCGCTCTTCCCGCCGCCTCTCCCGGCGCTCTTCCCCGCGCTCTTCCCGCCGCCCGACGCCTCGTCGAACGCGCGCGTGATGGCCGCCTGCGTCTTGGGCTTCAGCCGCAGCCGCAGCTCCTCCAGGTCCTTCGACTCCGCCAGCTGCCGCCGCCGCTCGTCGGTCACCCGGAACGTGATCCTCAGGTGGTCCGGCACCTTGCCCCAGTCGAAGTCCTCCGCCGCGACCGGCACCCCCACCATCCGCTGCAGCTCCCGTGCCAGCGCGGTGGTCAGCGGCTCCTGTACGGGCACGGCGCGCTCCAGGAACGCCTTGGCGTAGTTCGGCGCCGGCACGTAGTTGCGCCGGATCGGCTTCGGCAGCGAGCGGATCAGCTCGGTGACCACGTCCTCGCGCAGCCCCGGGATCTGCCAGTCGAAGCCGTCCGGGACCACCTGGTTGAGGATCTGCAGCGGTACGTGCACGGTGACGCCGTCCGCGTCCGTGCCCGGCTCGAACTGGTACGTCACCCGCAGCTTCAGCTCGCCCTGCCACCAGGAGTCCGGGTAGTCGTCCTTGGTGACGCCCTCCGCCCGCTCGTTGATGAGCATCGACTTCTCGAAGTTGAGCAGCTCCGGCTCTTCGCGCTGCTGCTTCTTCCACCAGGAGTCGAAGTGCGCCCCGGACACGACGTCCTCGGGCACGCGCTGGTCGTAGAAGTCGAAGAGGGTCTCGTCGTCCACGAGGATGTCGCGGCGGCGCGCCCGGTGCTCCAGCTCCTCGACCTCGGTGAGGAGGCGGCGGTTGGCGGCGAAGAACTTGTGGTGCGTGCGCCAGTCGCCCTCGACCAGCGCGTGCCGGATGAACAGGTCGCGGCACGTCTCGGGGTCGATGCGGCCGTAGTTGACCGAGCGCCGGGCCACCAGCGGCACGCCGTACAGGGTGACGCGTTCGTACGCCATGACCGCGGCCTGGTCCTTCTCCCAGTGCGGCTCGCTGTACGTGCGCTTGACCAGGTGCTGCGCCAGCGGCTCGACCCACTCGGGCTCGACCTTCGCGTTGACCCGCGCCCACAGGCGGGAGGTCTCCACCAGCTCGGCCGACATGATCCAGCGCGGCGGCTTCTTGAAGAGCGCGGAGCCGGGGAACACGGCGAACTTCGCGCTGCGCGCGCCCAGATACTCGTTCTTCGCATCGGCGTCCTTCAGCCCGATATGGCTGAGCAGCCCCGCCAGCAGCGACTGGTGGACCACCTCGGGCGCCGCGTCCTGGTCGGCGGGGTGGATGTCCATGCCGCGGGCGATGGTGCGCAGTTGCGAGTAGATGTCCTGCCACTCGCGTATGCGCAGGTAGTTGAGGAACTCGCGCTTGCACATGCGGCGGAACGCGGACGAGGAGAGCGCCTTCTGCTGCTCGCGCACGTACGTCCACAGGTTGAGGAACGTCACGAAGTCGCTGGACTCGTCGCGGAAGCGGGCGTGGTGCTGGTCGGCCTGCTGCTGCTTGTCGGCGGGCCGCTCGCGCGGGTCCTGGATGGACAGCGCGGAGGCGATGACCATGACCTCGCGTACGCAGCCGTTGCGCTCGGCCTCCAGCACCATGCGGGCCAGCCGCGGGTCGACGGGCAGCTGGGCGAGCTTGCGGCCGGTCCGGGTGAGGCGCTGCCCCGTGCTCCCTCCGGGGGCCTTCTCCTTCATGTCGAGCGCCTGCAGCTCTTCGAGGAGCTGGACGCCCGCCTTGATGTTGCGGCTGTCCGGCGGGTCGATGAAGGGGAACTTCTCGATGTCGCCGAGGCCGGCGGCGGTCATCTGGAGGATGACGGACGCCAGATTCGTACGGAGGATCTCGGCGTCGGTGAACTCCGGGCGGGCGAGGAAGTCCTCCTCCGCGTACAGCCGGATGCAGATGCCGTCGGCGAGCCGGCCGCAGCGGCCCTTGCGCTGGTTGGCGCTGGCCTGCGAGATGGGCTCGATGGGCAGGCGCTGGACCTTGGTGCGGTGGCTGTAGCGGGAGATGCGGGCGAAGCCGGTGTCGATGACGTACCGGATGCCGGGGACGGTCAGCGACGTCTCGGCGACGTTCGTCGCCAGCACGACCCGTCTGGCTGGTTGTCCCTGCGGGGCGGTCCGCTGGAAGACGCGGTGCTGCTCGGCGTGCGACAGGCGGGCGTAGAGGGGGAGGACCTCGGTGTTGCGGAGCTTCTGCTTGGCGAGCGCGTCCGCGGTGTCGCGGATCTCGCGCTCGCCGGAGAGGAAGACGAGGATGTCGCCGGAGCCGCCGCCCTCGGCCTGCAGCTCGTCGACGGCGTCGCAGATGGCGGTGATCTGGTCCCGGTCGGTGTCGGTCTCGTCGCCCTCCTCCGCGAGCGGCCGGTAGCGCACCTCCACCGGGTACGTACGCCCGCTGACCTCGACGATCGGGGCGTCGCCGAAGTGCCGGGAGAAGCGCTGCGGGTCGATGGTCGCGGAGGTGATGACGACCTTGAGGTCGGGGCGGCGGGGGAGGAGGCGGGCGAGGTAGCCGAGGAGGAAGTCGATGTTCAGGCTGCGCTCGTGCGCCTCGTCGATGATGATCGTGTCGTACTGGCGCAGCTCGCGGTCCGTCTGGATCTCGGCGAGCAGGATGCCGTCGGTCATGAGCTTGACGAGGGTGTCGCCGCCGACCTGGTCGGTGAAGCGGACCTTCCACCCGACGGCCTCGCCGAGCGGGGTGTGCAGCTCCTCGGCGACGCGCTCGGCCACCGTGCGGGCGGCGATGCGGCGGGGCTGCGTATGGCCGATGAGGCCGCGGACGCCGCGGCCCAGCTCCAGGCAGATCTTGGGGATCTGGGTCGTCTTGCCGGACCCGGTCTCGCCCGCGACGATCACGACCTGGTGGTCGCGTATGGCCGCGAGGATGTCGTCCTTCTTCTGGCTGACCGGCAGTTCCTGCGGATACGACACGGGGGGCACCGCGGCGCGGCGGCGCTCGGCGGTCAGCTCCGCGGCGTCGACCGCGGCGGCGATCTCCGCGAGCACGGCCGCCCGCGCCTCCGGCTTGCGCACGCGGCGGGCGCCGTCGAGGCGGCGGCCGAGCCGCTGCTCGTCGCGGAGCGTGAGAGCGGACAGGCGGGCGCCGAGGTCGGCGAGGCTGGGGGTGGCGGAAGTGGACATACGGACTCAAGGATCTCACCCGGGCGGGGGCGTCGGCGAATCATTTCGGCAGAGGTTCAGAGAGGGCAAAAGCCGTAAATCACACTAAGCTGGTCGTCTGTGAC
>NZ_JACBXC010000740.1 GCF_013870535.1 Streptomyces phytophilus
CGCAGGCACTGCACCAGCTTCCGCCCGGACCAGGGACGTCCGGTCTCCGGGTCCTCCGGCGGGTCGTTGCGCACCCGCAGCTCGATCGGGTCCAGGCCGCAGGCGGTGGCCAGTTCGTCCATCGCGCACTCCAGCGCGAAGAGGCCCGGGCACTCGCCGGGTGCCCGCATCCAGGAGGGCACGGGCACGTCCAGCGCCGCCAGCCGGTGCGACGTGCGGCGGTTCGCCGCGGAGTACATCATCCGGGTGGCGGTGGCCGTCTGCTCGGCGAACTCCTTGATACGGGCGGTGTGTTCGACCACGTCGTGGCCGATCGCGGTGATCCGGCCGTCCGTTTCGCAGCCCAGCCGCAGGTGCTGGATCGTGGGGGTGCGGTGCCCGGCGAGGGTGAACATCTGCTGGCGGGTCAGCGCCAGCTTCACCGGCCGTCCCGGCACCGCCCGGGCGCACAGCGCGGCCAGCACGTCGTGCGCGTGCGGCATGCCCTTCGAGCCGAACCCGCCGCCGACGTGCGGAGAGATCACCCGCACCTGATCGGCCTCCAGCCCGAACAGCGGGGCGAGGGCGGTGCGTACGGTGTGCACGCCCTGCGTGGAGGCGTAGAGCAGCAGCCGCACCGCGGAGTCCGGCTGCCAGACGGCGACCGCGGTGTGCGGCTCCATCGGGTTGTTGTGCTCCATCGGCGTCGTGTACGTGGCGTCGACGGTGACCGGGGCCCGGTCCATCGCCGCGTCGACGTCGCCTGCTTCGGTGTCGGTGGCGAAGGCGGGGTTGACGGTCTCCGGGGCGTACAGGTCGTCGCGGTCGGCACGCAGCTCGACGTCGGGCCGCTCGTCCTCGTACGCGATCCGCACCAGGGAGGCCGCGTGCCGGGCGGTCTCCACATCCTCGGCGACCACCGCCCCCACGAGCTGGCCGCGGAAGGCGATCCGGTCGGACTGCAGCACCGCCAGCTCCTCGTCGCCGGTCTCCTCCAGCCGGAGTGCGTCGCGGTGGGTGAGCACGGCCGCGACGCCGGGACAGGCCGCGGCCGCCTCGGTGTCCACGCCGGTGATCCGGCCGCGGGCCACCGTGGCCTGCAGTGGGTGGACGTAGAGCGGCTGCTCGACGGGGTGCTCGAACGCGTAGCGGGCGGTCCCGGTCACCTTGGCCGGGCCGTCCAGACGCGCCAGCGGAGTGCCGACGGCGCGGGGGCGGAGTGTGGTCATCGCCTTGCCTCCGTGAGGTCGCGCAGGACCGCGACCATGGTGTTGCGGGCCAGCGGCACCTTGTACGCGTTGCCGTCCCGTACCTCGGCCGCGGCCAGCTCGGCGCCGGCGGCCAGGCGGAACGACTCTTCCGTCGCGGGCGCGCCGCGCAGCACGTCCTCCGCCCGCTCGGCGCGCCACGGCTTGTGGGCGACGCCGCCGAGCGCGATCCGCGCGTCCCGTACGACACCGCGGTCGTCGTCCATGTCCAGCGCGGCGGCGACCGACACCAGCGCGAACGCGTAGCTGGCGCGCTCCCTGACCTTGCGGTACGTCGACCGCCGCGTCATGCCGCTCGCCGGCGGCAGCTCGACGGCGGTGATCAGCTCGCCGTGTGCCAGCACCGTGTCCCGCTCCGGGGCGTCCCCCGGCAGCCGGTGCAGATCGGCGAGCGGCAGCGTACGGGCGCCGTCCGCGCCGAGCACATGCACCGTCGCGTCCAGGGCGAGGAGGCCCACCGCCATGTCGGAGGGGTGCACGGCGATGCAGTGCTCGGAGGCCCCGAGCACCGCGTGGTGACGGTCCCAGCCGCCGATCGCGGCGCAGCCGGAGCCGGGCTCGCGCTTGTTGCACGGTGTGGTGACGTCCTGGAAGTAGCGGCAGCGGGTGCGCTGCAGCAGGTTCCCGCCGGTGGTGGCGGCGTTGCGCAGCTGCCCGGAGGCGCCGGAGAGCAGCGCCCTGGCCAGCGCCGGGAACCGCTGCCGTACGAGGGGGTGGGCGGCCAGGTCGCTGTTGCGCACCGCCGCGCCGACGCGCAGCCCGCCGCCGGGGGTCTCCTCCACCTCCGTGAGCGGCAGCCGCGACACGTCGACGAGCATGTGCGGCGCG
Source organism: Streptomyces phytophilus (assembly GCF_013870535.1). GTDB lineage: Bacteria > Actinomycetota > Actinomycetes > Streptomycetales > Streptomycetaceae > Streptomyces > Streptomyces phytophilus. Next base: position 2,076 of record NZ_JACBXC010000740.1, read on the forward strand.
GCGACGCCCAGCTTCATGTGGTCGACCAGGTTGGTGCCGCCGCCGAGGAACACGGCGTCCGGACGGACGGCGACGGTGGCCACCGCCTCCTCGGCGTCGGCGGCCCGGCGGTACTCGAAGGGGATCACGACGCCTCCCGCGATGCCGTCGCGGTCTCGCCCAGCGCGGCGACGATGTTCACGTACGCCCCGCACCGGCACAGATTGCCGCTCATCCGCTCGCGGATCTCCTCGTCGTCGAGCGGCACGGGCGAGTCCGGCGCACCGGTCGGCGCCAGGTCCCGGGTGACGTGGCTGGGGTGGCCGGCCTCCGCCTCGTCGAGCATGCCGACGGCGGAGCAGACCTGGCCGGGTGTGCAGTAGCCGCACTGGAAGCCGTCCTGCTCGATGAACGCCCGCTGCACCGGGTGCAGTCCACCGTCGCCACGTACCTCGCCGAGCCCTTCGGCGGTGACCACCCGGTCGCCGTCGTGCGCGACGGCGAGGGCCAGGCAGCTGAGCTGTCTGCGGCCCTCCAGCAGCACCGTGCAGGCGCCGCACTGGCCGTGGTCGCAGCCCTTCTTCGGGGACGTCACCCCCAGGCGCTCACGCAGCGCGTCGAGCAGCGTGGTGCGCGCGTCGACGACCACGGACCTCTCGGTGCCGTCCACCCGCAGAGTGATCCGGTGTTCCATATGCCGCCTCCCGGGGCGCTCCGGTGTCGGTCCCGGCGCGGGGGCACCACGCTGCGCGGGGCGGCAACCCGGTGACCGCGCCATGCGCACACCGACGCTTACAACCGGACATTACCGATAAAAAGCCCGGATCCGGCGCCTATGGAACCCGGGGCGCGTGTCGCCGCGCGCCGTCGGCTCGGGCGCCGGGCCCCCGCGGATCAGTGCGGCTGCCCGCCGAGGCGGTTGCCCGGGATCAGGGTGTGATCCGCGCAAGACGCGGGGACTTCAGGCATCGGTACGCCGTA
>NZ_JACBXC010000741.1 GCF_013870535.1 Streptomyces phytophilus
GCCCGGCCCCGGCCAGCAGCGCGCCGACGCCGACGCCCGCGGCCTGCAGGAACGAGCGCCGGCGCGGGGAATGGGGTGGTGAAGTCACCTGTGCCTCCCGGACGTTGTGAAGATCCGGAAGGATGTTCGCCGGGCGGGGTGGCCGGGGCGCGACGCGCAGGTGAAGGGCCGCGGGACGGCAGAGAGACGATCAACGGGACGGAAGGCGCCGCCCGTGCGCGCGGGGCCCGGTCAGACGTACTGCGCGACGCGCCGCTCGGCGGCGTCCAGGTACTCGCTCAGCGCGTCGCGGGAGCGGTGGAGCGTGGTGAGGTGCGCGTCGAGCCCGTCCAGCCGGTCGCGGAACTTGTCGATCAGCTCGGGGCAGGGCTCGAAATCGGGTCCGGTGCCGGTGGCGCACGGCAGCAGCCAGGCGATGTCCGGGGTCGACAGGCCGGCGTCGAGCAGCCGGCGGATCTGGGTGACGGTGAGCACGGCGTCGTCCGTGTACTCCCGGTAGCCGTTGCCGAGGCGCTCGGGTTTCAGCAGCCCCTGGGCCTCGTAGTAGCGCAGCTGGTGTGCGTTGACGCCGGTGCGCCGGCTCAGCTCGCCGATCCGCATGTGCGCCTCCTCGGCCCTCGGGGCTTGACCTTCATACCGGTATGAACGTCGACCATTCTTCCATGACGACCGACAAGCACCCCGAGAACGCCTCCGCCCCCGCTCCCGAGGCCGCCCCCGTCGCCGTACTCGGCCTCGGCCTCATGGGCCACGCCCTCGCCGCCGCCCTGCTGCGCGCCGGGCACCCCACCACCGTCTGGAACCGCACCCCCGCCAAGGCCGACGACCTCGTCGCCGCCGGCGCCGTCCGCGCCGGCACCCCCGCCGAGGCGGTCGCCGCCGCCCCGCTCGTGATCGCCTGCGTCACCGACTACGACGCGCTGCACGCCTTCCTCGACCCCGTCGAGGAGGCCGCCCTGCGCGGCCGGACCCTGGTCAACCTCACCACCGGCACCTCCGCGCAGGCCCGCGACACCGCGGCATGGGCCGCGGAGCGCGGCCTGACCTACCTCGACGGCGCCATCATGGCCACCCCGCAGGGCATCGGCACCGCGGAGGTCGCCATCGCCGTCAGCGGCCCGCGCGCGGAGTTCGACCGCCACACCCCGGCGCTGCGCGGCCTGGCCGGCGACATCCCGTACCTCGGCGCGGACCAGGGGCTGACGGCGCTGTACGAGATGGCGATGGTCGGCCTGATGTGGAGCTTCCTCAACGGCTGGCTGCACGGCGCCGCGCTGCTCGGCACCGCCGGGGTGTCCGCGGCGGAGTACACCGAGATCGCGTCGAAGGGCATCCCCGCCGTCGTCGGCTGGCTCCCGGGCTACGCGAAGCAGGTCGACACCGGCACCTTCCCGCCCGACGACGCCACCCTGGACATCCACCGGGTCTCGATGGCACACCTCGTTCAGGAGAGCGAATCCCTCGGCGTGAACGCGGAGTTCCCGGCGCTGATCAAGGCGTTCGCCGACCGCGCCGCGGCGGCCGGGCACGGCGGCGAGGGGTATCCGGTGATGATCGAGGAGTTCCGCCGCCCCGCGGCGAAGCCGCAGTGACACCCCCGGAATACCACCGACGGACCAGGACTTGGCAACGGATATGACCACGACCCCGTACGATCCGCGCGCGCTGCTCGCGGAGAGCCGCCTCGGCGTGCTCGCCACGATCAAGAAGGACGGCCGCCCGCAGCTCTCGCCCGTCATGCCCTTCTACGACCGGGACGCGGGCGTCCTCCACGTCTCGATGACCGAAGGCCGCGCGAAGACCGCGAACCTGCGCCGCGACGCCCGCGCCGCGCTGGAGGTCACCGCCCGCGACGGCCGCTCCTGGGCCACCGCGGAGGGCACCGCGACCCTCGTCGGGCCCGGCACCGACCCGCGGGGACCGGAGGTCGAGGCGCTGGTGGACTACTACCGCGCCGCGGCGGGGGAGCACCCCGACTGGGACGAGTACCGCGCGGTGATGGTCTCCGACCGCCGGGTGCTGATGACCATGGCCGTCGACCACGTCTACGGCGAGCGGCTCGGCTGAGACCCGCGCGGACACCGGGGTGACGGGCAGCCGCCCGTCACCCCGTCCGCGTGCGCCCCCGCCCGCGCCCGGGAGGGTCATCCCCGCGGCGGACGGGGTGCGGCGGCGTACTCGCTTTTCAGTACGCGCAAGTGCCGTACGGGCGACGACGACGCGGCGGGGTCCCCGGGGAAACGCTGGAGGGGTCCTTCGAGACCCCAGAAGCGGAGACCCCTTCCCATGGCGACCTTCCTGTACCGGCTCGGCCGGTTCGCCTTCCGCCGGCGCCTGCCCGTGGCGCTGCTGTGGGCGGCCGTCCTCGCCGCCGCCTTCCTCGGCGCGACGAGCGCCGGCGACCCGCCCGACGACTCCTCCTCGATGCCCGGGATCGAGGCCCAGAGCGCGTACGACCTCATCGACGAGCGCTTCCCCGGCGCCGCGGCCGACGGGGCGGACGCCCGCGTCGTCTTCGTCGCGCCCGGGGACGGGAAGATCACCGCGGGCCCGGCCCGCGCGGCGGTCGACGACTTCGTCGCGGAGGTGTCCGGTGCGCCGCAGGTCGCCGCGGCGGTGAGCCCCTTCGACGGGCAGGGCGTCAGCGACGACGGGACGACCGCGTACGCCACCGTCACCTACGCCGTCGCGGAGGACGACGTCAGCGAGGCGGCCAGGGCGGCGCTGGCGGACGCGATCGATCAGGCCCGGGACGCGGGGCTGACCGTCGAGGCGGGCGGCAGCGCGCTGGAGTCGTCGGTCTCCGCGGGCATCGGCGAGGTCGTCGGCATCGCCGTGGCCGCGGTGGTGCTGCTGATCACCTTCGGCTCGCTGGCCGCCGCCGGGCTGCCGCTGATCACCGCGGTCGTCGGGATCGGCGTCAGCATGTTCTCGATCCTGGCGCTCGGCAGCGCGCTCGGACTCTCCTCGACGGTCGGCGAACTGGCGATGATGCTCGGGATCGCGGTCGGCATCGACTACTCGCTCTTCGTCGT
>NZ_JACBXC010000742.1 GCF_013870535.1 Streptomyces phytophilus
GGCGGAGGGTGGGGGGAACTCGCGTGCGCTAGCTCACCGACGGGTTGGCGTTGGCGATCAGTTCCTCGAACTGGGCCTGGAACCAGTGGCCGGAGGTCGGCGCGCCGTCCAGGGCGCCCGACATGTTGTACTGGTTGCGCGCGTTGCCCTCGTAGGTCGGGTCGCACATCCGGTCGAAGCCCTTGTCGTCGTCCGGAATCTCCTCGCTGGCGCCGTCCGACTCACCCGGAGGCTTGATCCAGGCGTAGGCGTGAATGCTGGTCGCGGGCGAGGCGGTCGGCCGCTCGCCGAGGCCGGCGCCGGACTGGTTGCACCAGTTGCCGAGGTGGATCCGGCGGTCGGTGCGGCTGTCGTTGACGTAGTCCTCACCGGGCCCGGAGATGTCGCCGGGGCCGGAGGGCCGGTCCGCGCCGCCCCAGCCGTTGCGCGAGGTGTCGATGATCGCGCCCATGCCGGACGGGAACCCGGCGCTGGTGGCGGCCTGCGTCACGAACGCCTGCGCGAAGGACTGCTCGTCCACGTAGCGGTTCCAGTCCACCCACGAGCTGTGCCCCTCGCGGATGGGACCGTCGGCCGCCCTGTCGTCGATCGAGAAGTACGGCTCCACGGTGGCGCCGTAGTTCGCGGTGTTGGCCGCGAAGCCGGTGACGTCCTCGGGCGAGGCGCCCTCGGCGTTGGCGGCCTCGTAGAGCAGGTCGGCGGTCGCCTGGAAGTTGTCGTCCCAGCCGATCCAGCCGTGGTGGCCGATGTCGATGTAGTTGTAGACGTTGCCGTTGTCGCCCAGGGTGCCCAGGTTGTAGCCGACGCCCTTGACGTAGTTGCCGTTGGCCTTCATCACGTCGCACTCGGGCGTCGCCGTCTCCCGACCGCCGACGTTGGTGATGAGGTTGGGCAGCGAGTCGATCTCGACGATGTTGATGACCTTGAGGCTCTCGTACGCCGGGTCGTCGATGATCGTGTCGATCGCGTCGATGAACTCGGTCTTGTACCGGTCGATCTCGGTCGGGCCCAGCTCGCCCCGGGAGGCGAGCGCCGCGCAGTCGCGGCCGGGCAGGTTGTAGGTGACGATCTGGATGGCGTCGGCGCCCTGTGCCAGCGCCTCGTCCATGTGCTCGCGCAGGCCCATGTTGTTGGAACCGTCGGAGCCACTGGTGATCGCCCCGATGCTGTCGAGCCACACCGCGGTCGGGGTGTCGGCGATGGCCGCGCCGCCGCCCTGGGTGGCCGCGGCGGACCAGTCGGGGTTCACGTAGAGCTGGCTGCCCGCGTAGGGATTGTCGCCGGGCGCCGCGGTCTCGGCCGCCGCGGGGGGCGCGGACAGCGAGTACGTCAGCAGGGTGCCGGTGGCGGCCAGCGCCGCGGCGCTGACGCCGGTGACACGTAGGCGTGACTTTCTCATGCGGCTCTCCTTCCACGCCCGTGCCGGGCGTTGGAGGTGGGGGGTTGCGGGGGGTGTGCGTGGGGGGCAGTGCCGGAGCGCGCGATTACTGACGAGTACATGTCAATATTTGACCTTCCTTCCACGCGTCCCGAGCGGTGGTGTGTGAAGGGTGGGAGCGCTCCCATATCGCGCTGCGAGGCTAACAGCTCAAAGAAGTGTTGTGAAGGGTCCGCCCACGAGGATGGGCGTCTTCACTCGTCGTAGGCGCGGACCGGGCGGGTGGCGAACGTGCGGGCGGGGCACGGCAGTTGGATGCCGTGCCCCGCCGTGCCCCACCGTGTCCCGCCGTGTCCCGGGTGTCCCGGGCGCCCGCCCGGGGGCCTGCCGTCGAGCCGTCGCCGACGCCGTGCTACGCGCCCGCCCGTGCCCCGATCTCCGCGACCAGCCGCTCCGCCACCGGCACCGCGATCCCGTGCGCCCCGGCGGCACGCAGCAGCGCGCCGCCGATGGCGTCGAGTTCGAGGGGGCGGCCGGCCTCCGCGTCGCGGAGCATCGAGGACTTCGTACGGGCCGGGAAGGTGTCGTACATCGTCGCGACCGCCTCCGCGTCCACCCGCGCCCCGCCCGCGCTCGCGACCGCGGCGGTCTCCGCCAGCAGGGCCAGCATCTCGTCCCGGTGCTCGGTCCGTACGCCGCCGACGGGCAGGCCGTGGCGGGTGGTGAGCAGGGCCATCGGCGCGAGGAACGCCATCTTCGTCCACAGGACGCTCGCCTCGTCGGCCCGGACCTGGACCTCGGCGCCCGCCTCGGTCAGCACCCGCGCGACCGCCTCCAGCCGCGCACGCGGCGCCGTGGCGGAGGCGAGCGAGACCTTGGTGAACGGGCTGCCGTGCTCGATCAGTCCCGGCGCGATCCGGGTGGACTCCACGGTGATCGTGCCGGCGGCGACCTGCTCGGGGCGGTAGCGCTCGCGCAGCGCGGCCATGTGGTCGACGCCGTTGAGCAGCGGCACCACGAGGCCGTCGCCGAGCGCCGCGGGGGGCACCCGTTCCAGGGCGGCGTCGAAGGCCGTGGCCTTCACGGCGACGACGCACAGGTCCACGGGTTCGCGCAGTTCGGTGTTGCCGGCCACGTGGGTGGCGAAGTCGCCGAACTGCTTGCTGTTGACGGTGATTCCGTCGGCCTGGAGGGCGCCGGCGGTCGCGTCGCCGGCCAGACAGGTCACCCGGTGCCCGGCCCGGGCGAGCAGCCCGGCGAGCAGCCCGCCGACCCCGCCGGGACCGAGTACGGCAGCGTTCATCGTGTCCATGCGGAGCAGTAAAGGCCAGTTCACCGAGGACGTCCACACCGCCCGCGGTCAGCTCCGCGGCGCCGCCGCGACGAGCTGGGCGAGGTGGCCGGCGGCGTCGCGCAGCGGGGTGTCGTCCGCGGTCACGCGGGTCAGCAGCTCGGCGCCCTCCAGGATGCTGATGACCGTGCCGGCCAGCGAGCGGGCCGCCGCGGGTTCGATGCCGCTCCTGGTGAGCTTGACCATGATCATGTCCCGCCAGTCCGTGAGCGCCCGGGTGGCCGCCTCCTGGAGCCCGGGGACGCGGCCGATCGTCTCCAACGCGGTCACGGCGACCGGGCAGCCGTCCGTCC
>NZ_JACBXC010000743.1 GCF_013870535.1 Streptomyces phytophilus
CGGAGGTGCGCGAGCGCCACCCCGACGACCTCGCCGCCTGGCTGCGCTCCACGAAGGCGGCGCCGAGCGGCGGCGGGGAGTCCTTCGCCGAGGTCAGCCGCCGCGTCGCGGTCGCGCGCGACAAGCTCCTCGCGCGCTACGCCGGCCGCACGGTGCTGCTCGTCACGCACGTGACGCCGGTCAAGACGCTGGTCCGGCTGGCGCTGGGCGCGCCGCCGGAGTCGCTGTACCGGATGGAGCTGTCGCCGGCGGCGCTCTCGGAGGTCGCGTACTACGCGGACGGGCTCGCGAGCGTACGCCTGCTGAACGACACGTCGCACCTGCGCTGAGCCACTTCCCACCCCTTTCGCGGGCGGCAGCCGCCGCCCGCGCACCGTGCTGCCCGCACTCTGGTACAGATGTACATGTACAGTGGTACTAGTACATGCGTACAGCCACGGGAGGGAAACCGATGCCCGCATCCGGAAAGCCCGCCGCGCGCAGCCGCCGCGACCCGCAGGCCCGCCGCCGGGCGATCGTGCGGGCCGCGGCGGACCTGCTGGTGGAGGGCGGTGGCGGCGACATCACCCACCGCCGGGTCGCCGAGCGCGCCGGCGTGCCGCTGGGGGCGACCACGTACTACTTCACCTCCCTCGACGAGCTGCGCGAGGCCGGTCTCCAGGTCCTGGTGGACGAGATCGAGGAGTTCCTCGACCGCGTGCGGAACGCCGCGGCCGGCGGGCCGCGCGAGCCGGACGGCCTGGCCCGGATCCTCCACGACTACTTCAGCGACACCGATCAGATGCGCGCCGACCTCGCCCTCTACGGCGCGACGATCCACCGTCCCGAACTGCGCCCGCTGGCGCTGCGCTGGTTCGACGGGCTGGTCGAGCTGCTGGGCGAATGGACCGATCCCGCGACGGCGCGGCTGCTGGCCGCGTTCACGGACGGCATCACCCTGCACGTGATGTTCCGGGGCGAACCCGTCGAACTCGACGAGCTGACCCGGGCGATCACCGCCCTGATCCGCTCGGGCCCGGGCCGGGAGGAGGCGGAATGAGCGGGGGAGACCGCGCGGTGGAGAGCGGCGGCGTGCGTACGGAACCGGCCGCGGCGGACCCGGCCGCCGGGCTGAGCCGGGGGCGGCGGTGGGCCGCGCTGGCGGTGCTGTCCGCGAGCCTCCTGGTGATCGCCATGGACGTGACGATCCTGAACGTCGCGCTCCCGCACATCACCGCCGACCTCGCGCCGTCCGCCACACAGCAGTTGTGGATCGTCGACGTCTACGCGCTGATCCTCGCCGGGCTGCTCGTCCCCGTCAGCGCCCTCGCCGACCGCTACGGGCGCAAGCGGATGCTGCTCGCGGGCTACCTGCTCTTCGGCGGGTTCTCGCTGGCGATCCTGGCCGCCGACAGCGCGGCCGGGGTGATTCTGATCCGCGCCCTCCTCGGCGTCGCCGGGGCCATGATCATGCCGACGACGCTGTCGATGGTCCGGGTGATCTTCACGGACCCGCGGGAGCGCGCGACCGCGCTGGGGGTGTGGGCGGCCACCTCGGCCGTGGGCATCGCGGTCGGGCCGGTCGTCGGCGGGCTGCTGCTGACGCACCTGTCCTGGCACTCGGCGTTCCTGATCAACGTGCCGCTGATGGCCGCGGCGATCGTCGCGGGCCTCTTCCTGCTGCCGGAGTACCGCACGGCGCTCCGGCCGCGCTGGGACGTACCCGGCACGGTCGCCATCATCGCGGGCATGGTCGCCCTGGTCTGGTCGATCAAGCACGTCGCGAAGGAGGGCTTCGGCGCCCCGGAGTCGTGGGCGGCCCTCGGCGCGGCGGTGCTGATCCTCGGCTGGTTCGTACGCCGCAGCCTGCGCCGCCCGGATCCGATGCTGGACCTGCGGCTCTTTCGCCGGCCGCCGTTCACGGCGGGGATCGTCGCGGCGCTGGCGTCGATGTTCGCGCTGGGGGCGCTGCTGCTGCTGGTCGCGCAGTGGCTCCAACTGGTCGACGGCCGCACCCCGTTGCAGGCGGGTGTCGCGCTGACGCCGGCGGCGATAGCCATGTGCGTCGCGTCGCCGCTCGCCCCGGCGCTCGCGGCCCGGATCGGTGCCCGTACGGTCCTGGCGGGCGGCCTGGCGATCGCCGGGATGGGGTTCCTCGTCATCTACCTGGCGCCGAGCCCGATCAGCTATCCGTGGATGGCGGTGGCGCTGGCGCTGCTGGGCGGGGGCGGGAGTTCGCTGGCGGTCGCCTCGGGGATCATCATGGCGGGCACCCCGCAGGAGAAGGCGGGCAACGCGGCGGCGCTGGAGGAGACTTCGTACGAACTCGGCAGTGTGCTGGGCGTGGCGGTGCTCGGCAGCATCGCTGCGGCGGTGTACCGGTCCCGGCTGGGGGAGGGGGCACTGAGCGCGCTGACCCCGGCGCAGGCGGACGACGCCCGGGAGTCGCTGGCGGGCGCGCTGGAAGTGGCGGAGCGCACGGGGTCGGCGCGGCTCGCGGCGCGGGCGGGGGACGCGTTCGTCGACTCACTCGCGCTGACGGGGCTGGTCGGCTTCTTCGCGCTGCTGGGCGCGGCGGTGCTCACGGCGGTGCTGGTACCGCGGAACCTGGACCTCACGAAGCAGTCCCACTGAGCGGCCCGCGCCCCCGCCTGCCTTCAGCCGTTGCCGAGTGCCGCCGCCTCGGCGGCGAGCTTCTCCACCGTGGCCCAGTCCTTCGCCGCCAGCGCCGCCTTCGGCAGCATCCACGTGCCGCCCACGCAGCCGACGTTCGCCAGCGCGAGGTACTCCGGCGCCGACTCCGCCGTGACGCCCCCCGTCGGGCAGAACCGGGCACGGGGCAGCGGCGAGCCGAGGGACTTCAGGTACGCGATGCCGCCCGACGCCTCCGCCGGGAAGAACTTCATCTCCGTCACCCCGCGCTCCAGCAGGCCCATCGCCTCCGAGACCGTCGACACCCCCGGCAGGTACGGCAGCCCCGAGCCGTCCATCGCGGTCAGCAGCCGGTCCGTGCTGCCGGGGCTGACGAGGAAGCGGGCGCCC
>NZ_JACBXC010000744.1 GCF_013870535.1 Streptomyces phytophilus
CGGGCGGGCGGTGACCCTGCGGGGGGCGGCGAAAGCGCTCCCGGATCCGCCCCGGAGACCGTTGCGGAGGGCTCCGCGGAGCCCGCGCCGCCGCCCGTCGAGGTGGTCGAGGTCGTCGCGGAGGCTGTCGCGGAGGAGGGCCGGGAGTCCGGCCCCGACGAGGGCCCGAAGGCCGGACCGGCACCTCGCCCGGCCGCCGCGGACCTGTGAATCCATCGACACATCGCAGAAATCTGCCAGTTTCAAAGGCTGGACTCAGAGAACTCCTTCATTAAGAATGACCAAGCCGCGGCGGTCACCCCGACCGGGGCCTGACGAGATTCCCTCACCCCAAGGACCGTGATCCATCGTGAAGGTCGGCATTCCACGCGAGGTCAAGAACAACGAGTTCCGGGTGGCCATCACGCCCGCCGGAGTGCACGAGCTGGTCCGCCACCGCCACGACGTCGTCGTGGAGCAGGGCGCGGGCCTCGGCTCGTCCATCCCCGACGAGGAGTACGTCGCGGCCGGGGCGGAGATCCTGCCCACGGCCGACGCCGTGTGGGCGGCCGCGGACCTGGTGCTGAAGGTCAAGGAGCCGATCGCGGAGGAGTACCACCGCCTGCGCAAGGGCCAGGTGCTCTTCACCTACCTCCACCTCGCCGCCTCCCGCCCGTGCACCGACGCGCTGCTGGAGTCCGGCACCACCGCCATCGCGTACGAGACGGTGGAGACCGCCGACCGGCAACTGCCGCTGCTCGCCCCGATGTCGGAGGTCGCCGGCCGGCTCGCGCCCCAGGTCGGCGCGTACCACCTGATGCGCTCTCAGGGCGGCCGCGGCGTGCTCCCGGGCGGCGTGCCCGGGGTCGTGCCGGGGCAGGCGGTCGTGATCGGCGGCGGCGTCTCCGGCTGGAACGCCACGCAGATCGCCGTCGGCATGGGCTTCCACGTCACGCTGCTCGACACCGACGTGCGCAAGCTGCGCGAGGCGGACAAGGTCTTCGGTACGAAGGTGCGCACCCTCGCCTCCAACGCCTACGCCCTGGAGCAGGCCGTGCTGGAAGCCGACCTGGTGATCGGGGCGGTGCTCATCCCGGGCGCGAAGGCGCCGAAGCTCGTCGACAACGAGCTGGTGTCGCGAATGAAGCCGGGAAGTGTCCTTGTCGACATCGCGATCGACCAGGGCGGCTGTTTCGCCGACTCCCGTCCGACCACGCACGCGGAGCCGGCCTTCCAGGTCCACGACTCGGTCTTCTACTGCGTCGCGAACATGCCCGGCGCGGTGCCCAACACGTCCACGTACGCGCTGACCAACGCCACCCTGCCGTACATCCTCAAGCTCGCGAACCTCGGCTGGCGGGCCGCGCTGCGCGCCGACCCGGCGCTCGCCCTCGGCCTCAACACCCACGAAAGCCAGGTCGTTTACGGTCCCGTGGCGGAGGCGCACTCGCTTCCGGTGGCCGAACTCGCGCGCGTGCTGGGCTGATTTCGCGCAGGTGCGCGGCACATCGACCACATCGGCGACACCGTCAACTCGGCTTCACCGGCCGAACCTTGTCACCAGGGGTTCGGTCGGCCGCCGTACCGTCGAAAGGGGTGCCCGAAGTGGTGTTCCACACCCGACACATCGTGCTCTGTCTGCGGGATTGTGTTGCTGCGGGACCCCGACACGCCATAGAGTCGCCAATCGTCGGCATGGTGCCACGCTGACCAATCGAGAAGTGCCCTGGTCACCAAGGAGGTAGGACGACTTGTGAATGAGTCGACATTTGCTCCCGGGGGTGGTCGTCCAGGCACGCCTGCGCGGGGCCACGGTTCCCCGGGGGTGGAGGCGCCTGTCGGCTCCGTCGCCGTCCACACCTTCTCGGCACACGCACACCAGGGCGGAAACGTATACCAGAGCATGGACGGTCATCACGTGAACGCCATGACCGGCAGCCAGAGCGGCGGCGAGGACACCACACGTCTCGCCGCATCCGCCACCTCCGACTTCGAGGACCTGTCAGAAGGTCACTTCTACGATCCGGACGCGGACTACGAGCCGGATCCCGAGTACGCCGCGACGCTCGCGCCCGACGCCGCCCGGCAGCGCCGGGAGCGCATCGGTCCCACGGGCCGCCCGCTGCCGTACTTCCCCATCCCGGGCCCGGTCACCGACCACGGCCCGGCGAAGGTCATCGCCATGTGCAACCAGAAGGGCGGCGTCGGCAAGACCACGTCGGCCATCAACCTGGGCGCGGCGCTGGCCGAGTACGGCCGCCGCGTGCTGCTCGTGGACTTCGACCCGCAGGGTGCGCTCTCCGTCGGCCTCGGGGTCAACCCCATGGAGCTGGACCTCACGGTCTACAACCTGCTCATGGAGCGGGGCATGTCGGCCGACGAGGTGCTGCTCAAGACGGCCGTGCCCAACATGGACCTGCTGCCCAGCAACATCGATCTCTCCGCCGCCGAGGTGCAGTTGGTGAGCGAGGTGGCGCGGGAGCAGACGCTCCAGCGCGCGCTGCGCCCGCTGCTGCCCGAGTACGACTACGTCGTCATCGACTGCCAGCCGTCGCTGGGCCTGCTCACGGTCAACGCGCTGACCGCGGCCCACAAGGTGATCGTGCCGCTGGAGTGCGAGTTCTTCGCCCTGCGCGGCGTCGCGCTGCTCACCGAGACGATCGAGAAGGTCCAGGAGCGGCTCAACCCCGACCTGGAGCTGGACGGCATCCTCGCCACGATGTACGACTCGCGGACGGTGCACAGCCGCGAGGTGCTGGCGCGCGTCGTCGAGGCTTTCGACGACCACGTCTACCACACGGTCATCGGGCGCACCGTCCGGTTCCCCGAGACCACCGTGGCCGGCGAGCCCATCACCTCGTACGCCTCGAACTCCGTGGGCGCGGCCGCCTACCGACAGCTCGCCAGGGAGGTGCTCGCCCGGTGCCACGCCGAGTGAGCCTGCCCGGGGCCGACGAGCTTTTCCGCACCACCGGGGGGACCGCGCTCCAGTCGTCCACGCCGCAGTCGGACCGGCAGCGGGCC
>NZ_JACBXC010000745.1 GCF_013870535.1 Streptomyces phytophilus
CGACGACGGCGGCGGCAACGGCGACAACGGCGACAAGGCGGTCCTCACGGCGGCCGTCGCGCAGAGCGTCGACTCCCTCAGCCCCTTCCTCGCGGTCACCCTCGTGGCCACGAGCCTGAACCGGCTGATGTACGACTCCCTCGTCAACTACGACGTCAAGACACAGGAGCCCATCCCGGGGCTGGCCGAGAAGTGGGAGCCCTCGAACGCGGGCAGGACGTGGACGTACACCATCCGCGAGGGCGTGAAGTGGTCCGACGGCAAGCCGCTGACCGCCGAGGACGCCCGCTGGACGTTCCACACGATGATGACCGACGAGGCCGCCGGCGCGGCGAACGGCTCGTACGTCGCCAACTTCGCGAAGGTCTCGGCGCCCGACGCCCGCACGCTCGTCGTGGAGCTGAAGGAGCCGCAGGCGACGATGAACTCGATGGACCTGCCGATCGTGCCCAAGCACGTCTGGCAGGACGTCGAGGACCTCGGGAAGTTCAACAACGACTCCGACTTCCCGGTCGTGAGCAGCGGCCCGTACATACTGACGGACTTCAAGACCGACTCGTACGTCACCTTCGAGCCGAACCCGAACTTCTGGCGGGGCAAGCCGAAGTTCGACGAGCTGACGTTCAAGTACTACAAGGAGACCGACGCCGCCGTCGCCGCCCTGCGCAAGGGCGAGGTGTCCTTCGTACCGGACCTGACGCCCGCGCACGCCGCGTCGCTGGAGGGCCGGCCCGACATCAAGGTCAACGACGGCCAGGGCCGGCGCTTCTGGGCCATCGCGACCAACCCCGGGGCCCGGGACGTCGAGGGCCGCACGTTCGGTGACGGCCATCCGGCGCTGCTCGACCCGCGGGTGCGCGAGGCGCTGTTCCTCGCGGTGGACCGCACGGTGATAGTGGACAAGGTGCTGCAGGGGCACGGCGTCGAGGGCGAGGGCTACATCCCGCCCCGCTTCGGCGACTACCACTGGAAGCCGTCGGCCGAGCAGAAGATCGGCTACGACCCGGAGAAGGCGGCGGAACTGCTGGACCGGGCGGGCTACGAGCTCAAGGACGGCAAGCGCGTCGGCAAGGACGGCAAGCCGCTGGACTTCCGGATGCTGTGCCACTCCACCGACGCCAGGGACAAGGCGGCGGGCAAGTTCCTGGAGGAGTGGTGGGGCGCGCTGGGCATCGGCCTGGACCTGCAGTGCCTGGACAACGTCGGCGACCCGTGGGTGGCCGGCGAGTACGACCTCGCCTTCGACGGCTGGTCGGTCAACCCCGACCCGGACTTCGTCCTCGCCATCCACACCTGCGCCGCGCTGCCGGAGTCGGAGGACGTCGTCGGGCAGACGGACAACTTCATCTGCAACAAGGACTACGACCGGCTCTACGCCGAGCAGCTGGCCGCGTACGACGACCCGGCCGAGCGCGCGGAGATAGTCCGCGAGATGCAGTCGGTGCTCTACGACACCGGGTACATGAACGTGCTGGCGTACCCGAACTCCGTGGAGGCGTACCGCACCGACCACATCGAGTCGATCACCGCGATGCCCGCGGGCGACGGCAACATCTGGGGCCAGGACGGCTCCTGGAGCTGGGCCACCGCGGTCCCCGCCGCCGAGGCGTCCGACGACGACGGCGGCTCGGCGATGGGCGTGGTGCTCGGCGGCGGCGCGGCGGCCGCGGTGGCGGTCGCGGCGGGCGTGGTCTTCGCGATGCGCCGCCGGGCCACCGCGGAGGACCGCGAGTAGCCCGCACGCACCCTCGCCACCCGGGGTGTCCGGCGCCCGCCGCGCCGTACACCCCGCCCGACCGCACCCACCGCCCGAACCGCAACCCCACCCCGCGAGTCGCACCCGTCGACGCGCGCGACGCACCGCGCCACGCAACCGCGCCACGCACCCCCGGACGGCACCCCCAGCAAAGCGAGGGCCATGTCTACGGCAGACCCACCCGTCACCCCCGCCGCCGCCGTGAAAACGGCGCCCGACGCCCGCGGCGCCGCGGGCAGTTCCCGCCGCGCCTACCTCACCTACGTGGCGGGCAAGCTCGCCGGCGCCGCGGTCTCCCTCTTCGCCATCCTCGTCACCAGCTTCTTCCTCTTCCGGATCATCCCCGGCGACCCGGTCAAGACGATGACGCACGGCCGCAAGGTCGACGCCGAGCAACTCGCCGCGCTGCGCCGGCACTACGGTCTCGACCTGCCGCTGTGGGAGCAGTTCACCCAGTACGTCGGTGACGCGCTGACCGGCAACCTCGGCGACTCGTACCAGTTCAACGAGCCCGTGCTCGACCTCATCCGGGAGCGCGTGCCGGCCACCCTGCTGCTCACCGGCACGGCCGTGGTCCTCTACAGCGCCCTCGGCCTCTGGCTGGGCACGCGCGCCGCCTGGCGGCACGGCGGGCTCGGCGACAAGGTCAACACGAGCATCGCGCTCACCCTGTGGTCGGTGCCGCACTTCTGGCTCGGGATGCTGCTCATCATCGTCTTCTCCGTCGGCATCGGCCCCATCCCCGGGCTGTTCCCCACCGGCGGCATGGAGTCGGGCGGCGAGCACGGCCTCGCGTACGTCGTGGACGTGATCCACCACATGTTCCTGCCGGTGCTGACCCTCGTGGCCGCGTGCTACGCGCAGACGCTGCTGGTCATGCGCTCCTCGCTGCTCGACGAGATGGGCAGCGACTACCTGACGGCCGCCCGCGCCAAGGGGCTGCGCGACGACCTCGTACGCCGCCGGCACGCCGTGCCCAACGCGATGCTGCCGACGATCACGCTCGTCTTCGTCAACCTCGGGTTCATCGCGGCCGGCTCCATCCTGGTCGAGACGGTCTTCTCCTGGCCGGGCCTGGGCGGACTGTTCTACCAGGCGCTGAGCGTCCCCGACCTGCCGCTGATCCAGGGCCTGTTCATCGTCTACGCGGGCTCGATGATCCTGGCGAGCGTGGTCGCCGACCTGATCTATCCGCTGTTCGATCCCCGGGTGGGCCGATGAGTACGGAAGCACTGGGCAAGGACC
>NZ_JACBXC010000746.1 GCF_013870535.1 Streptomyces phytophilus
GCTCGACGGCGACCTCCACCGGCCGGGTGGCGCCGGCCGCCCGCAGCGCGGCGTCCATCAGCTCGACGCCGCGTACCGAGTCGGCGTAGCAGACGAGCCGGAAGTCCGGGTCGGCGGCCAGCTCGGCGGCGAGCCAGCGCAGCGCGGCGGCGTCGACCAGCTCGTTGGCGAGGAAGATCCGCCGGACGCCGAACGCCCGCGCCACCCGCGCCTGGTGGGGGACCGCGACCGTGATGCCCCAGGCGCCCTGGTCGATCTGGCGGGCGAAGAGCTGCGGGGCCATCGTCGTCTTGCCGTGCGGCGCGAAGGCCAGGCCGCGGGCGGCGGCGAAGCGGGCGAGCGCGCCGAGGTTGTGCGCCAGCGCGGGCGCGGAGAGCGCGAGCACGGGGGTGGTGAACCCGCCGGTGAACAGCGACCGGCGCTCGGCGGCCAGCTCGCCGGCCGTCAGGCCGGCGGCGTCGGGCGGCAGGCCCTTGAAGCGGTGGTCGATACGTTCTTCCGCCAGCTCGGCGAGGGACGCCATGAAGCCCTCCAGCAGGTTGGTTGCGCAACACGCAACGTGCGTTGCGTATATCGACACCGCTGTCTAACATCCGGGCGAACGGCTGGTCAACGGTGGACCGGCACCGCAGACGGCACGGCGCACGACGGGAGGACGCGATGAGCCAGTCGGTCGGCCGCGCACTCGCCATCCTCCCGATGCTCGCCGAAGGACCCGCGGGCCTGGAACAGGTCGCGACGAGGCTCGGCGTGCACAAGACCACCGCGATGCGGCTGCTGCGCACCCTCCACGAGCACGGTCTGGTCTACCGCCAGGACGACCAGCGCTACCGCCTCGGCGCCCGGCTCTTCGCCCTCGCCCAGGCGGCGGCCGAGAGCCTGGACGTACGCGAGATCGCCCACCCGCACCTGGTGAAGCTCGGCGAGGTCACCGGGCACACCGTGCACCTCGCCGTCTACGAGGACCGCGAGGTGATGTACATCGACAAGGTCGACAGCCGCTACCCGGTGCGCATGTACTCGCGCATCGGCCGGCCCGTCGCGATCACCGTCGCGGCCGTGGCCAAGCTGCTGCTGGCCGACCTGCCGGAGCCGGAGCGGCGCGCCGTCGCCGAGCGGCTCGAATACCCCATGTACACCCCCCGTTCGACGCCCGACGCCCCCGCCCTGCTCGCCGAGCTGGCCGCGGTGCGCGAGCAGGGGTGGGCCACCGACTTCGGCGGCCACGAGGAGTCCATCAACTGCATCGGCGCCCCCATCCGCGGCGCCGACGGCCGTACCGCCGCCGCCTGCTCCCTGTCGGCGCCGAACGTCGTCGTCACCGCGGACGAGCTGATGACCCTCCTCCCGCAGCTCCGCCGCACGGCGGCAGCGATCAGTGACGACTACTCCGGAAGAGTGCCCGCATGAGCGACAAGGCCCAGAAGACCGACGTCACCCCCGCCACCCACGTCCCGCCGCCGGCGCGCTTCTCCGCGGGCGTCCGTAAGGGCAACATCCTCCAGGTCGCCGGACAGGTCGGCTTCCTGCCGGCCGAGGAGGGCAGGCCCCCGACCCCCGCGGGCCCGGATCTGCGTGCGCAGACCGAGCAGACGCTGTCGAACGTCAAGGCCGTGCTGGAGGAGGGCGGCGCGTCGTGGGAGGACGCGGTGATGATCCGCGTGTACCTCACCGACACCGCCCACTTCGCCGAGTTCAACCAGATCTACGACGCGTACTTCGCGGAGCTGGAGCAGCCGCCGTCCGCGCGTACGACCGTGTACGTCGGGCTGCCCGCGGGGCTGCTCGTGGAGATCGACTGCCTGGCCGTGCTCGGCTGACCGGAGAGCCGCCCGGGCCCGGCCGTCAGCGCCCCGCGCCGACGGCCGGGCCGCGGAACGCCCGCCGGTACGCGTTGGGCGTGGTGTCCAGCCGGCGCAGGAAGTGGTGGCGCAGCGTGGCCGCGTTGCCGAAGCCCGCGCGGGCGGCGATGGCGTCCACCGTGGCGTCGGTCTCCTCCAGCTGCTGCTGCGCGAGCAGCAGCCGCTGGCCCAGCAGCCACTGGTACGGCGTCGTGCCCGTCTCCTGCTGGAAGCGACGCGCGAACGTACGCGGCGCCAGGTGCGCCCGCGCCGCCAGCTGCTCCACCGTCGCGTCCTCGTCCAGGTGCTCCAGGAGCCAGGCCAGCACCCGGCCGATGGCGTCGTCCTCGCAGGTGCCGCGCACCGGCCGGTCGATGTACTGCGCCTGGCCGCCGTCCCGGTGCGGCGGTACGACCATGCGGCGGGCGATGGCGTTGGCCACCTTGCTGCCCTGCTCCTCGCGGACGAGGGCGAGGCAGGCGTCGATGCCGGAGGCGGTGCCGGCGGAGGTGAGCACCGGGCCGTCGACGACGTAGAGGACGCCCGGCTCGACGAGCGCCCGCGGGTACTCGCGCTTGAGGCGCTCGGCGAACATCCAGTGCGTCGTGCAGCGGCGGCCGTCCAGCAGCCCGGCCTGGGCGAGCAGGAACCCGCCGGTGCACACGCTCAGCACCTTCGTGCCGTGCGCGACGGCCTCGCGCAGCGCGTGCAGCAGCTCGGGCGGGAAGTCGCGGTACGCGAACTCCTGGCCGGCCGGGATGGCGATCAGGTCGGCGCCGGCGAACTGCTCCAGGCCGTGCGCCACCTCGACGGGCAGGCCGGGGTGGACGGTGACGCGGCCCGGGTGCGGGGTGGCGAAGGAGAAGTCGTAGACCGGCAGGCCCTCCTCGCGGCGGTCCATGCCGAAGACCTCGCAGATGACGCCCAGCTCGAAGGCGTTGACCTCGTCGGTGAGCAGACAGACCACTTTGGAGAGCATGCGGACAGTATGCCACCGGCCTGGCAGTAATTCGAAGCCCTATGGCAGAGCTGCCACTGTTTGTGTGTGCAAGGATCCGGGACCGTAGAGGACATGAACGCGATCCTCGAATACACCGTCGGAACCCTGGTCCTGATCTTCATGGCCGCGATCCTCGTCGGCCCGGCCCTCTACTTCGACC
>NZ_JACBXC010000747.1 GCF_013870535.1 Streptomyces phytophilus
CCCCCCGGCTGCTGTCGTCCGGTCTCCGTCACCCACGTACTCCCGCCAGTTGGTCCGCCCACGGCCGGTCCGCCTCCTCGCGGGCCCGGCCGTGGGCGGGGGTCGCCGACCGCCAGGTCAGAGCGCGTCGGGGCCGCGCTCGCCCGTGCGGACCCGTACCGCCGTGTCCACCGGGACGCTCCACACCTTGCCGTCGCCGATCTTGCCCGTCCGCGCCGCCTTCACCACGACCTCCACCAGCTGCTCGGCGTCGTCGTCCTCCACCAGCACCTCGATACGCACCTTCGGCACGAGGTCCACGGTGTACTCCGCGCCCCGGTACACCTCGGTGTGGCCGCGCTGCCTGCCGTAGCCGCTGGCCTCCGTGACCGTCAGCCCGTGGACGCCGAACGCCTGCAGGGCCTCCTTCACCTCGTCCAGCCGGTGCGGCTTGATCACTGCCGTGATGAGCTTCACGCGTCCACCTTCTTGTCCGCGGCCGCGGCCGCCGTCGCCCTGTCCGTGCCCGACGCCTGACCGCCCACCGACGCCGACCCCGGCACCGGCGCGGCGGACACCGCCGCCGAGCCCACGCCGCTGAAGTCGTACGCGCTCTCCGCGTGCTGCGACCTGTCGACGCCCGCGAGCTCCTCGTCCTCGCCGACCCGGAAGCCCACCAGCCGGTCGATGCCCTTGGCAAGCAGCCAGGTGACGGCGAACGTGTACACGAGCACCACGCCCGCGCCCGCCGCCTGCCGGCCGAGCTGCTCCAGCCCGCCGCCGTAGAAGAGGCCGATGTCGTCGATGGCGAAGAACCCGATCGCGAGCGTGCCGATGATCCCGCCGACGAGGTGGACGCCGACGACGTCGAGCGAGTCGTCGTAGCCCAGCTTGTACTTCAGGCCCACGGCCCAGGCGCAGCCGACGCCGGCGATGATCCCCACGGCCAGCGCGCCCACGGCGTTGACGGACGCGCCGGAGGGGGTGATGGCCACCAGGCCGGCGATGGCGCCGGACGCGGCGCCGAGCATCGTGACGGAGCCGTGCCGCACCTTCTCGTAGATGAGCCAGCCGATGACCGCGGCACCGGTGGCGACCTGGGTGTTCAGGAGCATCGTCGCGGCGACGCCGTCGGCGGCCAGCTCGGAGCCGGCGTTGAAGCCGAACCAGCCGAACCACAGCAGCGCGGCGCCCAGCAGCACGAAGGGCAGGTTGTGCGGCCGCATCGGGTCCTTCTTGAAGCCGATGCGCTTTCCTACGACGAGCACGGCGGCCAGTGCCGCGACGCCCGCGTTGATGTGCACGGCGGTGCCGCCCGCGAAGTCGATGGCCTTGATGTCGCCGTTGAGCCCGATGAAGCCGTCGGGGCCCCAGACCCAGTGCGCGACGGGAAAGTAGACGATCGTGACCCACAGGGCGATGAAGAGCGCCCAGGCGGTGAACTTCACCCGGTCCGCGAGGGCGCCGCTGATAAGGGCGGGGGTGATGATGGCGAACATCAGCTGGAAGGCGGCGAACGCCAGCACCGGGATGCCCTCGTCGCCCCCCGTCAGCGTCTCGGGGGTGATCCCGGCCATCCCGACGTGGTCGAGGTCGCCGAGGATGCCTCCGCCGATGTCGTCGCCGAAGGTGAGGCTGTAGCCGTAGAGCACCCACAGGATGCTCACGATCCCCAGCGAGATGAAGCTCATCATCAGCATGTTCAGGGTGCTTTTGACCCGCACCATGCCCCCGTAGAAGAAGGCAAGACCGGGGGTCATCAACATGACCAGCGCCGCGCTGATCAGTACGAATGCGGTATCGGCGCCATTCAACGTCGCGTCTCCTCCTCGTGAGGCCCGTGCGGCCCGTGCGGGCTGAAGCGGTGCGGGCCGGAATGCGCACGAGGCTCGCGCAGCGGGGTTTCCGCCACCGCCCCCCGGTGTTTCGGGAGCGTGACGAAGGCCACGGAGGTGTTACGGGGCGGTGAACTTCCCGCGGGCGCGGGCGGGCCCGGTTACTCTCGGCCGCACCAGGGGGCGGCCCGTCCGGGGGACGGGCCAGGGTGACCGGGTGCCGGGGAGGCCGCGGGCGGAGTCAGCCGGCGGCTTCCACGGTCTCGGGCAGCTCGCGCGCGAGCCGGTCGGCCAGGTCGGCGACCTCGCCCACGGCGCCGTAGCGGCGCACGGCGGTGTCGACGGTCTTCCGCAGCCTGGTGTTGACCCGCTCGGAGCGCACCTGGCCGGCGACGGTCAGCGCCTCGCCGGCGCACAGGGCGCACTGCTCGGGCTCCTCCTCCAGCAGGTGGACGGTGGCCAGGCCGACGAGGTTCAGCGCGTACGAGCGGCGGCGCTCGGCGTCGGCGGCGAACAGCTCGACGGCGCGCGCCATCACGGGGCGGGCGAGGGCGGCGTAGGTGGGGCTGCGGCCGGCGACGTAGGCGAGGTCCCGGTAGGAGTGGGCGTTCTCGCTGTTCAGTTCGGCTTCGGAGAAGAAGCGGATCCAGTCGGGCTCGGGGCTGCCGGGCTCGATCTCGGCGAAGGAGTCCTGGGCCATCCGTACGGCCCGGTGGCAGCGGTCGGGGCGGCCGAGGTTGGCGTACGCGCGCGCCTCCATCGCATACAGCATCGACTGCGTACGGGCGGTGGCGCTGTCGCGGCTGCCGTACTGCGCGAGGTGGATCAGTTCCAGGGCGTCGTCGGCACGGCCCAGGTGGATCATCTGGCGGGCCATGCTGGACAGGACGTACGCGCCGAGGGGGCGGTCGCCGGCTTCCTTGGCGGCGTGCAGGGCGAGGACGAAGTACTTCTGGGCGGTGGGCTGGAGGCCCACGTCGTAGCTCATCCAGCCGCCGAGCTGGGAGAGTTCCGCGGTGATACGGAACAGCCGCTCGGCGACCGCGGGCGGATGCGGCTCCTGCAGCAGGTCGGTGATCTCGTGCAGCTGCCCGACGACGGCCTTGCGGCGCAGCCCGCCGCCGCACTGGGCGTCCCACTGGCGGAACTTGGCGGTGGTGGTCTCCAGCAGCGCAAGCTCG
>NZ_JACBXC010000748.1 GCF_013870535.1 Streptomyces phytophilus
ATCCCGTTCTTCGCGTTCTCCCTCGGCACCGGCATCGACCTCGGCACCTCCGCCTCCGGCAGGCCCAGCTCCTCGCCCTGGTAGAGGTAGACGGAGCCGGGCAGGGCGAGCGAGAGCAGCGCCGCGGCGCGCGCCCTGCGGGTGCCGCGCACCGGGTCGGTCGGGGTGCCGAAGCGCTTGGCGGCGAATTCGAAGCCGGTGCCGGGGTCGGCGTCGTCGCGGCCGTAGCGGGTGACGGTGCGGGTCACGTCGTGGTTGCACAGCACCCACGTCGCGGGCGCGCCGACCGGCGCGTGGTACTCCAGCGTGGTGTCGATGGACCCGCGCAGCTCGGCGGCGTCCCAGGGGCGGGCGAGGAAGTCGAAGTTGAACGCGGTGTGCAGCTCGTCCGGGCGCAGGTAGCGGGAGAAGCGCTCCGGCTCCGGCACCCACAGCTCGCCGATGAGCACGCCGTCGAACTCGTCGGCGATGGCCCGCCAGGAGCGGTATATCTCGTGCAGCTCGTCCCGGTCGACGTACGGGTTCGGCTCGCCGCGCGGGTCGTCCTCGTCCCATTCGGGCAGCGCGGGGTCCTTGGCCAGCAGGGCCGCGGAGTCGATGCGTACGCCCGCCGCGCCGCGCTCGAACCAGAAGCGCAGCACGTCCTCGTGCTCCCGGCGCACCGCCGGATGGGCCCAGTTGAGGTCCGGCTGCCGCTCGGAGAACAGGTGGAGGTACCAGTCGCCGTCGGCGTGCCGGGTCCAGCACTCGCCGTTGAACTGGGAGGGCCAGTTGTTCGGCGGCAGCTCGCCGCCGGGGCCGCGGCCGGGGCGGAAGTGGAACAGCTCGCGCTCCGGGCTGCCGGGCCCCGCGGCCAGCGCGGCGCGGAACCAGGGGTGGGCGTCGGAGACGTGGTTGGGCACGACGTCGACGATCGTGCGGATGCCGAGGGCGCGGGCCTCGGCGATCAGCTTCTCGGCCTCGTCCAGGGTGCCGAACGCGGGGTCGATCGCCCGGTAGTCGGCGACGTCGTAGCCGCCGTCGGCCATCGGCGAGACGTACCACGGGGTGAACCAGATGGCGTCCACGCCCAGCTCGGCGAGGTACGGCAGCCGGGCGCGGACGCCGGCGAGGTCGCCGGTGCCGTCGCCGTCGCCGTCGGCGAAGCTGCGTACGTAGACCTGGTAGATGGCGGCGTCGCGCCACCAGCTCGTATCCGACACTGAATCCCTCACAGGAAATCCCTACTGGTTCAGGAAGAGGGCCCTTACCGTCAGCCCTTGAGGCTGCCGGCGGTCAGGCCGTGCATGATGTTGCGCTGGAAGACGAGGAAGATCACCAACGTGGGCACCGAGGCGATCGCGAGGGCCGCGATGAGCTGGTTCTCCGGAACGCTCGCGCCCAGCGAGTAGATGCCGACGTTGAGGGTCTGCTTCGACGGGTCGGGCAGGGTGAGCATCGGCCAGAGGAAGTCCTTCCACACGGCGACGACCGCGAAGATCGAGACGACGCCGAGGATCGGCCGGGACATCGGCAGGACGATGGACCGCAGGGTGCGCATCGGCGATGCGCCGTCCATGGCGGCGGCGTCCATCAGCTCCCGGGGGATGGAGTCGAAGAAGCGCTTGAGCAGGAAGATGTTGAAGGCGTTGGTGACCGCCGGCAGCCAGATCACCCACGGCGAGTTGATGAGGTTGCGCTCGATCAGCGGCACGTCGAGCACCGTGAGGTACTGCGGGACGACGAGCACGGTGGCCGGGATCATCAGCGTCGCGAGCATCGCGCCGAGGATGGCCTTGCCCAGCACGGGGCGGAGCTTGGACAGCGAGTACGCCGCGGCCACGTCGAAGACGAGCATGAAGGCCAGCGCGCCGAAGGCGTACACGCAGGTGTTGAGGAGCAACTGGGCCAGGTCCAGGACGCTCCACGCCTCGGAGTAGTTGTCCGTCCGGACCTCGCCCGGCACCAGTGTCGGCGGGGTCTGCGCGAACTCCTGGGAGGACTTCAGCCCGCTGGTCACCATCCAGTACAGCGGCCCGATGAACGCCAGCGTGAAGACCACCATGACCAGGGTGAACGCGCCCCAGTACAGGGCTTTTCCGCGCGGCCTGGCCAGCACCGCCGGCGAGATCAGCGTCCTTTGTGATTCGGCCATCTTCGATCTCCCGGCTTCAGTCTTCGCTGCTGCGGTCGAGGCGGACGAACGCGGCGGAGAAGACGGCGAGCACCAGCATCAGCACGACCCCGAGGGCCGCGGCGCTGCCGTAGTTGTTGAAGGTGAAGGCGTACTGGTAGATGAGCTGGACGACGGTCAGCGTCGAGTTCTCCGGGCCGGCGCCGCCGGTGAGCAGGAACGGCTCCACGAAGACCTGCATCGTGGCGATGATCTGCATCAGCAGCATCAGCGACAGGATGAGCCGGGTCTGCGGGATGGTGACGTGCCAGATCTTGCGGAAGAGGCCGGCGCCGTCCAGCTCGGCGGCCTCGTACAGCTCGCCCGGGATCCCTTGCAGCGCGGCCAGGTAGATCAGCGTGGCGGCGCCCATGTTCATCCACGTCGCGGCGATGACGACGGACAGCATCGCGGTGTCGCTCGACTGCAGCCAGTCCTGCGCGGGCAGGCCGAAGGTCTCCAGAATGCGGTTGAAGAGCCCGTAGCCGGGGTCGTAGAAGTACTTGAAGAGCAGCACGGAGGCGACGGGCGGCAGCATCACCGGCAGGTACACCAGCACCCGCAGGTACGCGCGGCCGTGCCGGAACTCGTTCAGCACGATGGCGACCGCGAACGGCACGGCGAAGCCGAGGAGCAGCGCGAGCCCGGTGAAGGCGAACGTGTTGCGCCACGCCTGCCAGAAGGCGGGGTCGTTGAAGATGTAGCCGAGGTTCGACCAGCCCGCCCAGACGGTCTCGCCGTCCTCGTTCTTCTGGAAGGCCAGGATGAACTCCCGGATCATCGGATACCAGGAGAAGAGGCCGAAGCAGAGCACGGCGCCGATGAGGAAGCCGTGGGCGGT
>NZ_JACBXC010000749.1 GCF_013870535.1 Streptomyces phytophilus
GCGATGCTGGGCGGCGAACTGGCCACCGGCACCACCCCGGACGGCGGCTACGAGGTCACCGCGATACTGCCCGCGACACCGGCGGCGCCCGCGCCGCACAGCACGCCCGCCACCACGAACGGTGAGGACACCCCGTGACGAACATCCGCGTCCTGATCGCAGACGACCAGGTCATGGTGCGCCAGGGCTTCACCGTGCTGCTCGACGCGGAGCCCGGCATCGAGGTCGTCGGCCAGGCGGTGGACGGCACCGACGCCGTCGCGCAGGCCGCCGAACTGCGCCCGGACGTCGTGCTGATGGACATCCGGATGCCGGGCCTCGGCGGCATCGAGGCCACCCGCCGCCTCACCGAGCCGCCGGACGCGGCCGTCCGGGTGCTGATCCTGACGACCTTCGACCTCGACGAATACGTGTACGAGGCGCTGCGCGCGGGCGCGTCCGGGTTCCTCCTCAAGGACGCCTCCGCTGCCGAACTGGCCCGCGCCGTACGGATCGTCGCCACCGGCGACGCCCTGCTCGCCCCCGCCGTGACCAGGCGCCTCATCGCCGAGTTCGCCCGCCTGACCCGCACCCCGCGGGCCCCGCTCAAGGACCGCGTGGGCGGCCTGACGGAACGCGAGACCGAGGTGCTGAGCCTGATCGCGCAGGGCCTGTCGAACGCGGAGATCGCCGAGCGGCTGGTGGTGGCGGAGCAGACGGTGAAGACCCACGTGGGCCGGATCCTGACGAAGCTGTCCCTGCGCGACCGCACCCAGGCAGCGGTCTTCGCCTACGAGACGGGCCTCGTCCGCCCGTCCGGCGGCCGGCCGCCGGACGGGCGGGGCGTCAGCGGGGGGTGGTGACGGTGAACGTGGTGGTGGCCTCGGTGTTCGGGGCGGTGATGCGAACCGTGCCGCGGTAGGTGCCGGGGCGCCGGTAGCGGTGTGCGGCCTCGATCCGGTAGACGCCGTTGATCCTGCGGTCGCCCGCGGCGTCGCCCGTGACCGTGGCGGGGCTCGTGGTGCCGTCGCCCCAGTCGACCGTCGCGGTGACCTCGGCCGGTGCGACGCCGGGCAGTGCCAGGCTCGCCACCGCGCCGTCGACGGTGCCGTCCCGGCCGGTGCGCCAGTCGGTGCCGACCGCCGCGGCCTCCCAGCGCACCCCCGGGTCCGCCCAGAAGTTCCGGCCGGCGAACTGCCAGCGCGCGCCCTGCACTCCCGTTCTGGCCACCACGCCCTCGGCGTCCTCGGTGGCCTCGGCGGGCGACCACGCCTTCTCCAGGATCGCCGGGAGCCTGGGGAACACCTGGTACTGCACGTCGGGAAGGCCCCGCAGCATCCGCTCACCCCAGATCGGCGCCTCGATGCCGACGATGTCGTCGTTGTCGAGCCCGTAGTCGCGCTGCACCTTGGCGCCCGTCCAGCCGTCGGTGAGGTCGAACGGGTTCCAGGAGTACGAACGCCGGGTGTCGTACGTGGGGTAGGGGTAGTCCAGGTACGTCTGCTGGGTCGGGGAGAGCAGCACCGGGCGGCGGGGGTGGAACCACTCCCGTGACATCTCCCGGCTCTGGTCCTGCCAGTAGTGGTGGACCGTCTCGGTGTCGAGGCCCACTCCGCAGCTGGGGGACCAGCCGATCATGGTCTTCCCGTGGCCGCGGGCGATGCCCTCGACCCGGCGCAGGAACCGTACGTACTGGTCGTGCGGCATGTCCGACTCGTCGGCCCCCAGGTGGACGTAGGGGGAGGGGAAGAGCGCGGCGACCTCGCGGAGGACGTCGTCGACGAACGCGTAGGTGGTCTCCAGATCCGCCAGGTACCCGCCGGCGCCGCTCAGTTGCGGGTACGCGGTCCTGGCCGCCGTCGTGTGCGAGGGCATCTCGATCTCGGGGATGATCTGCACGTGCCGGTCCGCGGCGTACCGTACGACGTCCCGGATCTGGTCCTTGGTGTAGAAACCGGTCCGCCCGCCGGGCATGGACATGCCCCCGCCGACCTCGGTGAGCCGGGGCCAGGAGTCGATCCGGACCCGCCAGCCCTGGTCGTCGGTCAGGTGCCAGTGCAGCACGTTCCCCTTGGACTGGACGAGCCCGTCGATGAGTTGCCTGACCTCGGGGACCTCCAGGAAGTTCCGGGCCGGGTCGATCATCAGCCCGCGGTGGGCGAACCGGGGGTGGTCGCTGATCTCGGTCGCCTCGACGGTCCACGGGCCGGGCCGGACCTCGTCGCTCTCGATCCACGGGGGCAGCAGCTGGCGGAGCGTCTGGACGCCGTTGAGCAGGCCGTGCGGGTTCGCCGCCGCGATCCGCAGCCCGTTGCCGCCGGCGGTCAGGGTGTAGCCCTCGGCGACGGCCAGCCGCGCCCGGGACGGGGCGTGGGAGCGGCCGAGCAGCAGCGTGATGTCGCCGTCGCGGGCCTGCCCGCCGCCAACCACGGGCAGCGGGTAGCCGGTCGCCGGGCGCAGGTGGCCGGCGAGGAGCCGGGCGACGTCACGGGCGCGCCGGTCGGCGGCGACGATCCGGCTGCGCCGGCCGAGTACGAAGGGGCGGGCGTCCGGCCGCGAGGTCTGCGCGACCGGGGCCGGGATCACCCGGCCCGCGGGGAGGCCGACGCCGGGGCGCGGGCCGTTCCAGACCTCCATGGCGAAGATCGAGTACCCCCAGCCGGTGGCCACGGCGACGCCCTGCATCCGCACGTAGCGAACGGCGGTGGTGAGGCCGAGTTCGAGGACTTCCCGGCCGCCCGGGGCGTCGGGGACGTCGAGGGCGGTACGCCAGGTCTCGCCGTCGTCGGAGACGTGGATCTGGTAGTGGGCGGCGCGGGCGGTCTCCCAGTGGATCACCACGTGGTGCACCGGGGCGGGCTCGGCGAGTTCGATCTGCACCCACTCGCGGCCGGGGTCGGGGTGGCCGTTCTCGGGCGAGTCGGAACCCCACCGGGTGCTCAGGTCGCCGTCGTTGACGTGCTCGGCGGCGAACCTCTCCGGGTCGAGGTCGTAGACGCTGGACGCGGTCGC
>NZ_JACBXC010000075.1 GCF_013870535.1 Streptomyces phytophilus
CGCGGCCGCGGACGGGTCGGGCTCGCGGGCCGGTCGCGGGACGTGAGCCTGCCGTCGCTCTCCGTCAGGATCCGTATTCGTACGGTGATGCTGCATCGCTCCACGGTAGGCCCCGCGGCAGGTGAAACCCCGCGTGGGGCACAGAATGCGCTCATTCGGAGTGCCGGAGTCCCACAGGACGCACACACGGGGCGCGCGGAGACACCCGTAGAATCGTCGGCGGGGTCCCCGCCGTGTCGCGCCCCCGTCCCCGTACCTCGTAGGAAGTCGTTCACGTGTCGCTCACGATCGGAATCGTCGGCCTGCCGAACGTCGGCAAGTCGACCCTCTTCAACGCCCTGACCAAGAACGAGGTGCTGGCGGCCAACTACCCGTTCGCCACCATCGAGCCCAACGTCGGCGTCGTCGGCGTCCCCGACCCCCGCCTCGCCACCCTGGCGGGCATCTTCGGCTCCCAGCGCATCCTCCCGGCGACGGTCGACTTCGTCGACATCGCCGGCATCGTGCGCGGCGCGAGCGAGGGCGAGGGCCTGGGCAACAAGTTCCTGGCCAACATCCGCGAGTCCGACGCGATCTGCCAGGTCATCCGCGCCTTCCGGGACGAGAACGTGGTCCACGTGGACGGCAAGGTCTCGCCCAAGGACGACATCGAGACCATCAACACCGAGCTGATCCTCGCCGACCTCCAGACCATCGAGAAGGTCCTCCCGCGGCTCCAGAAGGAATCCCGCATCAAGAAGGACCTGGCCCCCAAGCTCACCGCCATCGAGGAGGCCAAGGCCATCCTCGACGCCGGCCAGACCCTCTTCGCCGCGGGCATCGCCCAGGGCACCGACCGCGCCGCACTCCTCCACGACCTGCACCTGCTGACGGCGAAGCCCTTCCTCTACGTCTTCAACGTCGACGAGGACGAACTGGCCGACGAGCCCTTCAAGGACGAACAGCGCGCCCTGGTCGCCCCGGCCGAGGCCATCTTCCTCAACGCCAAACTCGAATCCGAACTCGCCGAACTCGACGAGGCCGACGCCCTGGAACTCCTCCAGTCCGTAGGCCAGCAGGAACCGGGCCTGGTCACCCTGGCCCACGTAGGCTTCGACACCCTGGGCCTCCAGACCTACCTCACCGCAGGCCCCAAGGAGACCCGCGCCTGGACCATCAAGAAGGGCGCTACGGCCCCGGAGGCGGCGGGCGTGATCCACACGGACTTTCAGAAGGGCTTCATCAAGGCGGAGGTCATCTCCTTCGACGACCTGGTCGCCACGGGCTCGGTCCCGGAAGCCCGCGCAGCGGGCAAGGCCCGCATGGAGGGCAAGGACTACCTGATGCGCGACGGCGACGTAGTGGAATTCCGCTTCAATGTTTAGGCCCCGCGATACCGCGAACCCGGGGAATTAGCAAACCACCAGGTCAGACGGGTGTGACCCGAATTCGGGTCACACCCGCTCGCGTACCGTGGCTGGATTTTGGCTAGATGGCCTGACGGCTCGTCACCTGTCGTCATCTGTCGTTCTCCGCACGCTGGCTGGATTTCGGCTGGAGAACGCCGAACGGCGGGTCCGCACGGACGGGATGTACGCCCGCGTCGGCCGAGCAATCGAGGGAACGCACCCCCCCCGGGACCCGGCGCGTGTGAATGGCACCGTCGCCACCCCCGCGGGCCGCCCGGCGGGGCCGCTCGGCGGCCCGTTCCCCCTCGAATCCTCGGCGGGGGACCCAGAACATGGGAACAGGTGGAGAACCCGGAGAGCGGGGGGCAGCTAGTGATCACTACCACTATCCGGGTCAAGCGATAGACGTCCGGTCGCCGGTTCGTGTCCTTGGCAGGGCACCACACAGATGGGAACGGTCGTAGGCCCTGGTCACCGGGCGCACGGATCACCATCGAGTCCACTTTGCCCCTCTGAAGCTCCAGCGTTGTTCGCAGTCGCTGACGGGACGTTGTGACACCTGAGTGAGGAATGGGGGCGGAGTCTCTGGCGGGTATTGCCGGAGACTCCCGCGTGGAGCTGCTGTACCTGGTCAGTGCCACGCTGCTGCGTGCTTGGTCCTGGTCGTTGGCACCCCGCGCCGGTTACTGGCGGGCGGACACAGTGCGGGCTGGCTCTTTAGCTGGACATGGCCGGCCTGCCGGTCCGGGGGTGCCTGAGCGGCTGACAGCGTGTCTTCAGCAGGGGTGGCGGTCGGGGGGATCGCACGTGTGTGCCCGTATCTCTTCGGAAGTGTCCTGACTTGAGTGTGCTTTGGGTTATATCAGCTGTGCTTTGTTGAAGTACCTATGCCTGAAGGGGCAATTGGTGTGATGTAAGTCACGAGCGACGGGGGTGAATTGCCAGTTTTGCCCGCTAAGAAGGTCTAGTCCAGTCCTGCCCATCCCGTTAGGTTGACGCGACGTTACGTTCCGTTGTCTCAGGGGTGGGGCTCTGTGGTGATGCGTGGGCGATGGCAGCGATATCGGGCTTGGCTGACAGCGGGGTTGGGCACGGCGCTGCTCCTCGGGATGGCGCCCGTCGTGGAAGCGGGTGCGGTTCCGGGCAGCACGCGCGCACCTTCGGCGGCCTCGGACTCCAAGGCGGGTGCGGCGGCCGAAGGCACCCGAGCCGCGGGCACCGAGGAACAGGCGGCCGCACTGGCGGAACGTACCGGTGAGCCGGTGGAGATCGCCTCGCTGCGAGGCGAGTCCAGTGAGGTGTTCGCCGCTCCCGATGGGAACTTGGAGGCGCGCGAGTACTTGCGGCCTGTACGGACCCGTGTGGGCGGCGAGTGGAAGGCCATCGATACCCAGCTCGCCCCGGCCGCCGACGGCATGGTGGCGCCGGGTGCGACGACCGTGGGGATGGAGTTCTCCGGCGGTGGAACGGCACCGTTGGTGCGGATGTCCAAGGCCGGGCGGGAGTTGTCGCTGTCGTGGCCGGACGCGCTGCCGCAGCCGCGGCTGGAGGGGGATGCGGCCGTCTACCCGGAGGTGCTGCCGGGGGTCGATCTGCGCATGGGGGTGCAGGCCGACGGCTTCACCCAGTTGCTCGTGGTCAAGTCCGCCGAGGCGGCGCAGAATCCGGAGTTGGCGGAGCTTCGGCTGCACTTGGGCGCGACGGGGATGTCTGTGCGCGAGACCGCGGCCGGCGGCCTTGAAGCGGTCGATGCCGGAGCCGGGGGTGCGGTGTTCGAGGCACCCCAGCCGGTCATGTGGGACTCCAGCGGCGGGACCACTCCCGGCGCCCGCGGTGCGGCCGGCAGCGATCCTGCGGCGGATGAGCCGGCGGCGGGGGAGTCGGGCAAGCTGGCGCCGGTCGATGTCCAGGTCGCCCAGGCGCCTGACCAGTTGGTGCTCACGCCGGATGCGCAGGTGTTGAAGGGAGCGGACACGGTCTATCCGGTGTTCATCGACCCGCAGTGGTACTCGCCGCGGGCGTCGGCGTGGACCTTTGCCTCGAAGTACTGGGCGTCGTCGCCGCAGTGGAAGTTCAACGGCGAGAACAACGCCGGGATGGGCTACTGCGGCTGGGACTACTGTGCGCCGCACGACACCAAGCGCGTCTTCTACCGCATCCCGACTTCCCGGTTCGCGGGCAAGTCGATCCTGTCCGCGGAGTTCGTCGTCCGCAACAACTGGTCCGCCTCCTGCTCCGAGCGGAGCGTCGAGTTGTGGCGGACCGAGGACATCAGTGCGTCGACCACGTGGAACAGCCAGGATGCGGGTTCCGGGTTCTGGCTCGACAAGCTGGACACGCGATCGTTCGCGTACGGCTACGACGGCTGTGCCGCGAAGGACGCCGAGTTCGGCATCAAGGCCGCGGTGCAGCAGGCGGCCAACAACAAGTGGTCGACGATGACGTTCGGGCTGCGTGCGGCCAGCGAGGACGACAAGTACGCGTGGAAGCGGTTCTCGGACAAGGCGTTCCTGCGGGTGAAGTACAACCGTCCGCCGCCGCAGATCAAGATGGCGCAGCTCACCATGGAGTACGGCGGGGTGTGCAAGCGGCCCGGTGAGAAGGCCCGTATCCGCTCGTTGGGCAAGATCCAGGCGACCGAGGTCCGGGATCCGGACGGTGACAACGTCGCGGTGCAGTTCCAGGCCAAGTGGGACGGTGGTAGCTGGAAGCCTGCCAAGAGCACTTCCAGGCCCTCCGGCTCCACCTTCTGGATCGCGTTGCCGAATTCAGGTCCCGACGCCATCCCGAAGAACAAGGATGTGAACTGGTATGCCCGCGCCTATGACGGGGCGCAGTGGTCCCCCTGGTCGTACGCGGGCGATACGAAGACCGCCTGCTACTTCGTCTGGGACACGAACGAGCCCGCGGCGCCCACCGTCGTGTCAGGTGAGTATCCGGAATCCGATCCGGCGGACCCGAATGATCCTTGGCTCGACGGAGTGGGCCAGTACGGGACGTTCACTCTCGACTCGCCCTCGTCAGATGCGAACCGCTACTGGTACGGCATCAACGGCGACCCCGTCCCCGGCAATCAGATCTCCACTTCCGGCGGCGCTGCCAGGGACGTGAAGATCCTTCCGACCCGGTCCGGGTTGAACTTCATCACCGTCCAGTCCTTCGATACCGCTGGGAACAACAGTGAGATCCGCACCTACCAGTTCCGCGTCAAAGCCGGCCAGCCGGATCGTGCGACGTGGCAGCTCGACGAGCCGGCCGGTGCCACCCAGGCGGAGGGCTCCACGCCGCCGCGGACGCTGGGCCTCAAGGGCGGGGCGGCCACCGGCGCCGCCGGGATCGACGGCACCGCGCTCGGGCTGAACGGCACCGACGCCTACGCGGTCACTGATCTGTCAGCGGTCAACAACACGGGCGGTTTCACCGTCTCGGCGTGGGCGAAGCTGGACGCCAAGCCGACGACCGGCGCGGCGGTGGTCGCTTCGCAGCCGGGTAACGAGCGGATGGGTTTCGCGCTGCACTACGCGGCCGCCCATGACCGCTGGATCTTCAACGGATTCTCCGCCGACACCCCCGACGCCACCGTCCACCGGGCCATGGCACCCAACCCCGGCGGCGTCCAAACCGGCGCCTGGACCCATCTCGTCGGCTCCTACGACTCCGTCGAGGACAAGCTGCGGCTGTTCGTCAACGGCACCCTCGTCGGCGAGACCCCCTTCGTCAGCACCTGGAACGCGCGCCGAGGTCTGCAACTCGGCGCCGGCTCGGCGGCCGGAGTGGCCAAGGACTTCTTCCCCGGCACCCTCGACAAGGTCCAGATCTTCGACAAGCGCATCGCCCAGGACGAGGTCGCCAAGCTCTACGCCAAGCAGACCATCGGCGACCCCGGCCGCCCCGCCATCGCCGTCTTCGAACTCGACGAACCGGCCGGGGCCACCGAGATCTCCGGCCGCGGCGGCGTGCTCCCCGCCCGCTACCACGGCGGCGTGACCACCGGCGTGCCCGGCGTGGCGGGCAAGGCGGCGAAGTTCAACGGCACCGACGGCTACGCCCGAATCGGCCAGACCTCCGGACCGCACATCAACAGCGAACGCTCCTTCGCCGTCGCCGCCTGGGCGAAGCTGGACGCCAAACCGGACCGCCAGGCGACCGTCGTCGCCCAGGCAGGCGAGTTCGCCCTTGGCTTCGAGCTCTACTACTCCGCCGCCTACGACCGCTGGGTCTTCAACCAGTACGCCTCCGACACCCCCGGCGCACCCATCATCCGCGCCATGGCCGACCAGCCGGGAGACGCCTACGCGGGCACCTGGGCGCACCTGGTCGGCGTGCACGACACCACGGCCAACACCCTCACCCTGTACATCAACGGCAAGAAGGCCGGCTCCACCACCCTCGTGGACGCCTTCTACGCCGCCGGCTCCATGTACGTCGGCGCCGTCTCCGTCAACAACACCCTCAAGAGCCACTTCCCCGGCACCATCGACGACATCCGCCTCTTCGACCGACCCATCTCCCCGGCCGAAGTGCAGCAGCTCTACAAGCAGCGTGCCTTCGTCAAGGGCCGGTGGCTGTTCGAGGAAGTGTCGGGCAGTCCCCCGGCCACCACCCCGGACGCCAGCGGGGAGGGCAGGCCCATGACCCTGGAGGGCGGAGCGAAACTGGGTGCAGGCTGGATCGACTTCTCCGGCCTGCAACTCGACGGCGTCGACGACCACGCCGCCGCGAGCATGCCGGTGGACACGTCGGGCAGTTTCACCCTCACCGGCTGGGCGCAGGCCGCGGCCATGCCCGGCGGCGCGGTGACCGTAGCCAGCGCCGAAGGCGGCGCCACCAACGCCTTCTCCGTCCGGTATCTACCGGACGCGGGCGATCCGAACGCGCCGGGAAGATGGCAGGTCGTGCTCCCCTCATCCGATGCCGCGGATGCGCCGGTGGTACGCGCGGACAACGCGAACTTCTACGACGTACGCGAGTGGAACCACCTCGCCCTGGTGTACGACGGCTTCGCCCGGGAGCTGAAGCTGTACGTCAACGGCGTGCTGGAAGAGACCGCCTGCGCTGATAGCGATGGCGACGGTGAGCCCGACCAGGCCGGGTGCAAGGACCTGGTGCCGTGGGCGGAACACGCGCAGTCGTTCAAGGCCACCGGTGAACTGCAGATCGGCCGTGCGAAGAGAGCCGGCGGCTTCGATGAGTACTTCCCCGGCACGATCGATGACGTCTGGGCCTTCCAGGGCCCGCTGAGCGAAGACCAGGTCGCCTGGCTCGCCTCCCAGTGGTTCGACGTGCCCACCCAGGTGCCGCCGGGCGGCTGACGCACCGCCGAATTCCGCCAGCAAGTCTTCGATCTTCTCTTCTGGTGCCCGCTGCTGTCCGTCGGCGGGCGCCGCGCCCGGGAGGGGCAAGCATGAGCATGATCAGAGCGCGTGTGCGTATCGGGGCCGGGCTGCGCCGGAAGGTGGCTCTCGGTGCGGCGGCGGTGATGAGCGCCACTCTGCTGCAGGCAGCGGCGCTACCGGCGGCCACCGCCGACAGCGGCGGACTGCCCCAGGCGCCCTCACCCGGCGAGGCAGTCCCCGGCAAGGCGGGCAAGGTCAAGCCTCGCACTCAGAGCGAAGGCCCCCGCACACCGGCACGAGCCCCCGAGACCTTGTGGCCCACACCGGGTAGCACGACCGTCGAGATACCAGCCGCGGACGCCCGCAAGGAGGGTTCGGCTGGTGGGCAGCCCATCCGGCTGATCGGTGGCAAGGCCGATAGGAAGGATGCTGATCGACTCGCGACCGGCCGGGCCGAAATCACGACCTTGGACCGCACAACAGCGGAGAAGACCGGTGCCAACGGGCCCGTATTCAGCATCACCGGCAAGGACGGTACGCAGGGTCGTGCCGGCGTCGAGCTGGACTACAGCAGCTTCGCGGAGGCATACGGAGGCAGCTATGCCTCCCGGCTCACGCTGGTCCAACTGCCCGCCTGCGCACTGACCACCCCCTCCAAAGCGGCCTGCCAGACGTCAGCCCTTATCGCGACGACCAACGACACCGAGAACCAGACTCTGACCGGCGACGCGGTCGCTCTGCGCGCCGGCGAGCCGACAGTCCTGGCTGTCTCCACCGCTGCGGAAGGTGACCAGGGTGACTTCAAGGCCACCCAGTTGTCTCCCTCTGCCACCTGGAACACCAACCTGAATACGGGCGACTTCACCTGGGAGTACGACCTTCCCGTCCCTGACGTGCCCGGTGAGCTGACTCCGAAGGTCGGCCTGTCGTACTCCTCCGGTGGCGTCGACGGCCGTACAGGCGGTACGAACAACCAGTCCTCGTGGGTGGGCGACGGTTTCGAGATGTGGCCCGGGTTCATCGAACGCCGCTACAAGCCGTGCGCGGACGACGGGGTCGAGCACCCCGACGGCAACAAGCCCGCCGATCTGTGCTGGGGATACGACAACGCGTTCATCTCCTTCAACGGCCAAGCCGGTGAACTCGTCCCGGCCGGCGCCGACGAGTGGAAGCTGAAGAAGGACGACGGCACCCGCATCAAGCGCCTCGCCTCCGCCGACCGCGGCAACGGCGACAACGACGGCGAATACTGGCGGCTGACCGACCCCAACGGCATCCGCTACTACTTCGGCTACAACCGCCTGCCCGGCTGGGCCAGCGGCAAGGAGACCACGGGCTCGGCCTGGAAGGTCCCGGTGTTCGGCGACGACTCCGGCGAGCCGTGCCACGATGCCGCCGGCTTCGGCTCGTCCTGGTGCCAGCAGGCCTGGCGCTGGAACCTTGACTACGTCGTCGACCCGCACGGCAACGCCATCTCCTACTACTACCACCAGGAGGAGAACTCCTACGGCCGCAACCTGAAGGCGGACAACAACACCCGCTACACCCGCGGCGGCAGCCTGGACCGTATCGAGTACGGGCTGAAGCACTCCTCGGTGTACGACACGAAGCCCCTGGCCAAGGTCGACTTCAGCAGCGCCGAGCGGTGCCTGCCCAACGCGCAGACGACCTGCGACTCGATCGGCACCGACTCCGCGTACTGGTACGACACGCCCTGGGACCTGAACTGCGGCGAAACGGCCACGTGCGATCAGGGCCGGTACTCGCCCAGCTTCTGGACCCGCAAGCGCCTGACCGAAGTGACCACCGAGGTCCTCAAGAGCGACGGGACCTACGGCCCGGTCGACTCCTGGAAGCTGGCACACCGCTGGGGCCAGGCCGACATCGACTACCAGCTCCTGCTCGACTCGATCCAGCGCACCGGGCACACGGCCACTCCGGCGATCACCCTGCCGAAGACCACCTTCGCCTACACGCAGATGGCCAACCGCCTGGACAAGACCGGAGACGGCTACGCGCCGTTCATCAAAGCCCGGCTGTCCACCATCTCCGACGAGTACGGCGGCCAGACCACCGCCAACTACTCCGGACCGACCTGTGACTGGAACGCGCTGCCCACTCCGCAGACGAACACCACCCGCTGCTTCCCGCAATACATCGGCGGCAGCGCCACCGCCGATCCGGAACGGCAATGGTTCAACAAGTACGTCACCACGTCCGTGACCGCCTCCGACCGCACGGGCAGTTCCCTCGACTCCGTCACCCGGTACGAGTATCTGGGCGGGGCGGCCTGGCACTACGACGATGACGACGGGCTGACGAAGGAGAAGTTCAAGACCTGGTCGCAGTGGCGCGGCTACGGCCAGGTGCGGGTCAGAACCGGCGGGGAGGGCGGCGGCGCGGCGATGGAGTCGCAGTCGGACACCTACTTCCTGCGCGGAATGCACGGTGACCGCGAGAGCCCCGCCGGCGGCACCAAGAACGTGTCCGTCAGCCTCGGCAGCGGCGAGGGCGACCCGCTCGCCGATCATGAGTCGGCTGCCGGATTCGCGTACAAGACGGTCGAGTTCTCCGGCCCGGGCGGCAAGGTGCTGAACAAGGCCGTCAGCAGGCCCTGGCACCACCAGACGGCGAAGAAGGAACGCAACTGGGGCACGGTCACCGCCAACTTCACCGGCGCCGCGCAGCGCAAGACCTTCACCTCCCTGGACAACGGTGCCGGCACCGACTGGCGCACCACCCAGGTCAGCAACACCTACGACACCGTCGCCGGGCGCGTCACCCACGTCGATGACTTCGGTGACACCTCCACCGCGTCCGACAACCGCTGCACCCGCACCACGTACGCGACCAACGCGGACGAGAACATCCTCACCCTGCCCGCCCGGGTCGAGACGGTCGCCAAGGGCTGCGACGGGACGGTCGACCGCACCAAGGACGTGATCTCCGATACCCGCACCGCCTACGACGGCGACGCCATCACCGCCGCAACCGGCAAGCCGACGAAGGGCGACGCCACCGCCACCGCCGTACTGAAGTCCCACACCGCCTCCGAGGCGGTCTACCTGGAGTCCGGCGCAACCTACGACGCCTACGGCCGCGAGACCAGCAGCACCGACCTGACCGCGAACCTGGTGTTCGACGCGGCCGGCACGTTCGTCTCACGGACGCAGCGGGACGACGGCCGCACCGACAAGACCCAGTACAAGCCTGCCAGCGGCCTCGTCACCCAGGTCGTCACGACGAGCCCGCCGGCCAAGGCCGCAGACGCCACCACCGCGCAGACCACGACCACGGACGTGGGCACGCTACGCGGCCTGCCGATCAGGGAAACCGACACCAACGGAAAGGCCACCGAGTTCGCCTACGACGCACTCGGCCGCTCCACCAAAGTCTGGCTGCCCGACCGCAAGACCAGCCAGCTACCGACCCATGAGTTCGACTACCAGGTCACCGAGGGCAAGCCGGTCGCCGTATCCACCAAGACCCTCACCGAGGGCGGCGGCGGTCAGCTGACCTCCTACCTGCTCTACGACGGCTTCCTGCGCGAACGCCAGACCCAGAGCCCTGGGCCCGATGGGGGGCGGCTGGTCAACGACGTCCACTACGACGAGCGCGGCCTGAGGGAGAAGATCTTCTCCCAGTACTACACCACCGGCGCCCCGGCCGCGGCCCTGTTCGAGCCGATCGACACGCTGAGCGTGGAGTCCCAGACCTGGTTCGGCTACGACGGTCTGGGCCGTGTCATCAAGGAGGAGCAGGTCTCCGGCAACGGCGAAGGCAATCCGCACCGGGTCCTCGCCACCACGAGCACCAGCTACCACGGCGATCGCACCACCGTCATCCCGCCGCAAGGCGGCACCGCCACCACCACGCTGACCGACGCCCGCGGCCAGACCACCGAACTGCGCCAGCACCACGCCCGCGCGGCCGAGGCCGCTTACGACACCACCCGCTACACCTACACCCCCCGCGGGGAACTGGCCAAGTTCACCGACCCCGTCGGCAACGAATGGTCCTACCGCTACGACCAGCTCGGCCGG
Organism: Streptomyces phytophilus; assembly: GCF_013870535.1. GTDB lineage: Bacteria > Actinomycetota > Actinomycetes > Streptomycetales > Streptomycetaceae > Streptomyces > Streptomyces phytophilus. The sequence goes on from NZ_JACBXC010000075.1 coordinate 10,768, forward strand.
CAGACCACGGCGAACGACCCCGACAAGGGCACCACTACCTCCACGTACGACGACCGCGGCCAGCTCACCACGACCACCGACGCCCGCGGGGTGAAGCTCGCCCACGTCTACGACGGTCTGGGCCGCAAGACCGAGCTGCGCAACGACTCCCCGACCGGAACCCTGCGGTCCCAGTGGGTCTACGACACCATCGCCGGCGCCAAGGGACAGCTCGCCACCTCCACCCGCTACGAAGGCGGCGCCGCCTACACCTCCCGAGTCACCGCCTACGACCAGCTCTACCGGCCGTACAGAACAGCCGTCACCATCCCCGCCCAGGAAGGCGCGCTGGCTGGCACCTACCAGGCCGGCACCTCCTACCACCCCAACGGCCTCGTCCAAGGCGAGACCTACTCCGCGGCCGGATCACTCCCCGGCGGCGGCATGACCTTCGCGTACGACGACATCCTGCGGCCCACCAAGGCCCAGGGCCTCTGGGGCAGCTCGTCCATCCTGGAGTACCGCCACACCGGCCAGCCGATGCAGTACGACCTGGCCGCCGGCGACGGCAGCCGGCGCGCCAGGATCACCAACACCTACGAGTGGGGCACCCAGCACCTGAAGAACTCCCGCGTGGACCGGGAGAACGTCCCCGGTGTCGATAAGTACGCCACCTACGCCTACGACGAGACCGGCAACATCACCTCGGTCTCGGACGTCAACCGCACCGGCACCGACAACCAGTGCTTCACCTACGACTACCTGCGCCGCATGACCGAAGCCTGGACCGAAGCCGACGAGAACTGCGAGACGGCACCGTCCCCAGGCATCGTGGGCGGCCCGGCGGCGTACTGGCAGTCCTTCGCCTACGACAAGGCCGGCAACCGCACCACCCACACCGACCACACCGCGCCCGGCGGCGCAGCCCAGGACACCAAGTACACCTACAACTACCCCGCCCCCGGCCAGCCGCAGCCCCACGCCCTCACCGACGTGACCAGCACCGGCCCCACGGGCACCAGCACCGACAGCTACACCTACGACAAGGCCGGCAACACGAAAACCCGCAGCCTGTCCGGGAGCACCCAGAACCTGACCTGGGACGCAGAGGGCCACCTGGCTTCGGTCTCGGAACCGGACGACGCCGGCGGCACGAAGAGCACCTCATACCTCTACGACGCCGACGGCAACCGCCTCATCGGCCGCACCTCCAGCGAGACCACCCTCTACCTCGGCCACACCGAGGTCACCCTCCCCAAGGGAGCCACGAAGGCGAAGGCCACCCGCTACTACGACCTCGGCGACGGCCACCAGGCCGTCCAGGAAAACGACGGCAGCGTCTGGTTCACCATCGCCGACCACCACGCCACCGGCCAACTCGCCGTCAACGCCGCCAACACTGACCTCCAGCGCCGCCGC
>NZ_JACBXC010000750.1 GCF_013870535.1 Streptomyces phytophilus
GGCACCGGGAACCGGACGGCCCTGGTCGGGGGCTGGCTCACGGAGCACGCCGCCGCCCGCACGGACTCCCGCGGCACCGTCGGACTCGACCCCGCCGACGGCAGCCGGTTGTGGTCCGTACCGCCGCCGAAGGGCTCGGCGGTGGCATGCCGGACGTCCCACGGCCGCACCGCCACGTACGACGGGATCGGCGCGGTCGTCTACGGCGACGAGGACGACGGACTCGACGACTGCGACGTGGTCGGCGCCGTCGACACCGCCACCGGCAAGCTGCTGTGGCAGCGGGAGACCGGCGGCTCCTCGACCCGCAGCCCGGCGGTCGGCATGTCCGGCGGGCGGCTCGTCATCGCCGCCGAGAAGGGGGTGCTGGGCCTCGATCCGCGCACCGGGGACGAGCGCTGGCAGCGCACCGAGGGCATCGACGGCTGCCTGCTGTCCGACGCCCTGGCAGGCCCGCGCACGATCGTGCTGATGGAGACGTGCGGCAAGGCCGACAACCCCAACACGGTCGTGGAGCTGGACTCGGCCACCGGGAAGGAGCGCTGGCGCTACGAGATGCCGGGCAACGTCACGGAGTCGTGGCCGCTGACCGCGGAGCCGGTCTCGGTCGAGCTGGGCCGCGGCGGTGACGGCAGCGAGAACGCGCTGCTGGTCATCGACAGGACCGGCAGGAACCACCACGAGGTCCCGGTGGACGCGCCGTTCGGCGAGCTGAACCTCAGCGGCGACGAGAACCTCCCCTTCCCGTGGATCGGCGCGCACGGCGACACCGTCGTCGTCACCGTGGAGGCGCCGGGCGTGGTCGCCCCGTACCGGCTGGCGGCCGTGGACGCGGTCACCGGCGAGGTCCGCTGGGACGAGGGCCTGGCGCTCGGCGCCCCGGCGGTCCTGGCGATGGACGGCGATTCGGTCACCGTACGGGCCGAGTTCGGCGGCCAGGACGAGGTGCACCTGGTGGAGTACGCGCTGGACGACGGCGAGGTCCTCGGCGACGGGACGCTGCCCGCCGCGTTCGAGGACCCGACGGACCGGCGGGTGGCCGCGGCGGGCGATCGCCTGGTGTCGTTCGTCGGCCGGCGCGCGACCGGCGCGGAGGGCTACACCGTCCGGGACGGCGGCTGACGGCCCGTACCGCACGGTCCGTCAGGGCGCCCGCCCGGTCCGGGAGTCCGGCGGTGCACGGCCTCAGGACGCCGCCAGGTCCTCCGCGAGCGCGCGCAGCGCCAGCCGGTACGAGCCGATGCCGAAGCCCGCGATGGTGCCGGAGGCCACCGCGGCGATCACCGACGTGTGCCGGAACTCCTCGCGGGCGTACGGGTTGGAGATGTGCACCTCGATCAGCGGCGCCGTGCGCTGGGCGGCCGCGTCCCGCATCCCGTACGAGTAGTGCGTGAAGGCGCCCGGGTTGATCACCACGGGCAGCCGGCCGTCCGCCGCCTCGTGCAGCCAGCGGATCATCTCGGCCTCGTCGTTGGTCTCCCGCACCTCGACCTCGAAGCCCAGTTCCTTGCCCAGGGCGGTGCACTGCTCGACGAGCCCGGCGTAGGACGTGGCGCCGTAGACGTCGGGCTCGCGGGAGCCGAGGCGGCCGAGGTTCGGCCCGTTGAGCACCAGTACGCGCGTCATCCGGCGGCCCCCTCGGCGCCCGCCGCGATCTCGGCGTGCGCGGCGAGCAGCATCGCCGGGTCGGGGCCCTCCAGCACGGCCGGCTTCGCCAGCCCGTCGAGGACGATGAAGCGCAGCAGGTCGCCGCGGGTCTTCTTGTCCACCTTCATCGTCTCCAGCAGCCTGGGCCACTGGTCGCCGCGGTACGTCACCGGCAGCCCGACCGCGCGCAGCACCGCGCGGTGCCGGTCGGCGGTGGCGTCGTCGAGGCGGCCGGCGATCCGGCCCAGCTCGGCGGCGAAGACCATGCCGATGGAGACGGCCGCGCCGTGCCGCCACGTGTAGCGCTCGTTCTTCTCGATGGCGTGGCCGAGGGTGTGCCCGTAGTTCAGGATCTCCCGCCGGCCCGACTCCTTCAGATCCGCCGAGACCACCTCGGCCTTGACCCGGATCGCGCGCTCGACCAGCTCCGCGGTGTGCGGTCCCGCGGGGCTGCGGGCGCCCTCGGGGTCGGCCTCGATCAGCTCCAGGATCGCCGGGTCGGCGATGAAGCCGGCCTTGACGACCTCGGCGAGGCCGGAGACGTAGTCGTGGACGCCGAGGGAGTCCAGCGCGGCGAGGTCGCACAGCACCCCGGCCGGGGGGTGGAACGCGCCGACGAGGTTCTTGCCCTCCGCGGTGTTGATGCCGGTCTTGCCGCCGACCGCCGCGTCCACCATGCCCAGCACCGTCGTCGGCACCGCGACCCAGCGCACGCCGCGCAGCCAGGTCGCGGCCACGAACCCGGCGAGGTCCGTGGTGGCGCCGCCGCCGACGCCGACGACGGCGTCGCTGCGGGTGAAGCCGGACTGGCCCAGCGCCCGCCAGCAGTACGCCGCGACCTCGGCGGTCTTGGCCTCCTCGGCGTTCGGCACCTGGATGACGACGGCCTCGTACTCCTGCTCCGCCAGGTCCGCGCGCAGCGCCTCGCCGGTCTCGGCCAGCGCCTCCGGCACGATGACGGCGACGCGCTTGGCCTCCCGGCCGATCAGCCGGGGCAGCTCGCCGAGGAGCTGCCGGCCGACGACGGCCTCGTACGGGTCCGTGCCGGCCGTGCCGCCGATGCGGATGCGGGTGGCCTCGGCCCCTTCGGCGCTCGGTGTCATGCGGGGTGGCTCTCCAATGCTGCGAGTACGAGCTCGGCGACCTCGTCCGGCGTGCGGCCGGCGGTGGTGACGGTCGCGCGGGCGACCTCGGTGTAGTGCGGGCGGCGCTGTTCCATCAGGATGCGCCACTGCTGGCGCGGGTTGACGGCGAGCAGCGGACGCGGGGCGTCGAGGCCGACGCGCTTGACGGCGTCGGCCATCTCGACGTCGAGGAAGACGACGCGGTGCCCGGCGAGCAG
>NZ_JACBXC010000751.1 GCF_013870535.1 Streptomyces phytophilus
CGCGCGCTCCCCGTACGGCTCGCTGTGCCGCCGCCCGTGCCCGTCCCCGTGCCGCTCCCTGAGAGCCACCGTGCCGTCCGCCCTGCCCTTCGCCCGCGGCTAGTTCCGCGTGGAGGGCACATTCTCCCTGTCCGGCGCCGGCCCGCTCGCGCCGCGGTCCTTCGCCGGCATGAACGCCGCGGCCACCACCGCGCCCAGCACCGCCGCGACCGCCGCCGCCAGCGACGTCACGTGCATCGCGTCGATGAACGCGTTGTCCGCCTCGGCGATCAGCTTCTTCCCGGCGGGCCCGGCGCGCTCCGCGAAGGTGCGGGTGGCCTCGATGGACTCGCCGGCCGCGCTCGGCGCCCCCGGGGGCAGGTTCACCTGGCCGCGGTAGACCGAGGACAGCAGCGAGCCGAGCACGGCGACCCCGAGGGCGCCGCCGACCTGCCGGAAGGTGTTGTTGACCGAGGAGCCGGCACCGGCCTTCTCGGGCGGCAGCGACTGCATGATCGAGGTGGTGGCCGGCGGCATGACGTGCGCCATCGCGGTGCCCATGAGGAAGAACAGCGCCTCCAGGATCCACAGCGGCGACGACTCGTCCAGCAGCAGGAAGCCGGCGAAGGCGGCGGCGATGGCGAGCATGGCGACCGTGCACACCGCCCGCGCGCCGAACCGGTCGACCACCAGCCGGGAGCGCGGCGCGAAGATCAGCTGCGCGACGGCCAGCGGCAGCAGGAGCAGCCCGGAGTCCAGCGGCGACAGGCCGCGCACGCTCTGGATGTAGAAGACCATGAAGAACGTCACGCCCATGAGCGCGAAGAACACCAGGCCGATGACGGCGACCGAGGCCGAGAAGCGCGGGTTGCGGAACCACCGGATGTCGAGCGCCGGATGCCGGCTGCGGCGCTCGTACCAGACGAAGAGCACGATGACGAGCGCGCCGCCGAGGATCGTGCCCCAGACCTCCGGCGCGCCGAAGTCGGCGCGCTGGCCGCCCCGGACCACGCCGTAGACGATCAGCACCAGGCCGGCGATGGACAGCAGCACGCCGGTGGGGTCGATCCGGCCGGGGGCGGGGTCCTTGGAGTCGGGGACCACCAGCGCCATCCCGATCAGCGCCACGCTGATGATCGGCACGTTGACCAGGAAGACCGAGCCCCACCAGAAGTGCTCCAGCAGCAGCCCGCCGGTGATCGGCCCGATGGCGATGGCCAGGCCCACCGACCCGGCCCAGATGCCGATGGCCCGGGGCTGCTCGTCGCGCTCGAAGACGTTCACGATGATCGCCAGCGTGGCGGGCAGGACGAACGCGCCGCCCATGCCCATCAGGGTGCGGAAGGCGATCAGCTCGGTCGGGGTGCCGGAGAACGCGGCGAGCACCGAGCCGATGCCGAAGACGACCATGCCGCCCAGCAGGACCCGCTTGCGCCCCAGCCGGTCGCCCAGCACGCCCGCGGTGAACAGCAGGCCCGCGAAGGCCAGGGTGTACGCGTCGATCGCCCACTCCAGCTCGCTCTGGCTGGCGCCGAGGCCGGTGGGGGCGGGGGTGGCGATCGTCTTCATCGCGACGTTGAGGATGGAGTTGTCGAGGACGACGACGAGCAGGCTGAAGACGAGCACGCCGAGGATGAGCCAGCGGCGGCGGTGGACCTCCGGGGCAATCCGGTGCGCGGTGTCCATGAAAACCACGCTAGCGTGCATTCCGAGACGGCGCCGTTCCGTATCACAAAGGCCCGGCAAAGGCGCGGTCAAGCGTCGAACAGCAGGTCACAGGCTCGACACGCGGGCGCGTGCGACGTTCCGCACACGTGCCGGGGCCGGGGTGTCGTTCGCCGGTGCGGCGTGCCAGCATGGAAGTGGTCCGGGGACGCCGTAAGGGCGCCTCGAGATGACGAAGGAGCGTTTGCGATGACGCACGTTTCGCATGCCCGCAAGACGCCCGGTGGGGCCGACTCCGCCCCGGCGCTGTACGGCGGGGACGGTGGCGGCAAGGGCCGCCGGGTGACGATCCGGGACCTGGCCGCGGCCAAGCGGCGCGGCGAGAAGTGGCCCATGCTGACCGCGTACGACTCGACCACCGCCGGCATCTTCGACGAGACCGGCATCCCCGTGCTGCTGGTCGGCGACTCCATGGGCAACGTCCACCTCGGCTACGACACCACCGTGCCCGTCACGCTGGACGAGATGACGATGCTCTCCGCCGCGGTGGTCCGCGGCACCCGGCGCGCCCTGGTCGTCGGCGACCTGCCCTTCGGCTCGTACCAGGAGGGCCCGGTCCAGGCGCTCCGCTCGGCGACGCGGCTGGTCAAGGACGCGGGCGTGGGCGCGGTGAAGCTGGAGGGCGGCGAGCGGTCGCTGCGCCAGACCGAACTGCTCGTGGAGTCCGGCATCCCCGTGATGTCGCACCTCGGCCTCACCCCGCAGTCCGTCAACGCCATGGGCTACCGGGTCCAGGGCCGCTCCGACGAGGACGCCCACCGGCTGGTGCGCGACGCGAAGGCCGCGCAGGAGGCGGGCGCGTTCGCGGTGGTGCTGGAGCTGGTGCCGGCGGAGCTGGCCGCCGAGGTGACGCGCTCGCTGGAGATCCCGACGATCGGCATCGGCGCGGGGCCGGACACCGACGCGCAGGTGCTCGTCTGGACCGACATGGCGGGGCTGACCGGCGGCAAGCTGCCGCGCTTCGTCAAGCAGTACGCGCAGCTGCGGCAGAGCCTCGGCGATGCGGCCAGGGCCTTCGCCGAGGACGTCGGTGCGGCGGCGTTCCCGGCCGGGGAGCACAGCTTCCACTGAGCCCGCGGGGGCGGCGGGTACCCGGGCGCGGTCATGATGCGCCGATGCGGTGATCTTATTAACTGCATGCGGGTGCCCGCCGTCGTGCCGACACGGCACCGGCGGGTGCCGCGCGGACGCTGGCGGAAAGACCTCGGTCCGGTCGCCACCACCGGCCCGCCGGCCCCGTGGAGAGGAAACCCCGCCCATGCCCCCCGGACGACACCCCGGCC
>NZ_JACBXC010000752.1 GCF_013870535.1 Streptomyces phytophilus
CCTGACCGTCGCGGAGTACCTGCTGCCGGGGTGGCTGGTCGCGCTGCGCGCGGCGCGGCCGGAGACGGCGGTGTCGCTGCAGGCGGGGAACTCGGTGGCGGTGGCGGCGCAGGTCCGCTCCGGGGCGGCGGACCTGGGGTTCGTGGAGGGTCCGGGCGTGCCGGAGGAGCTGGACGGCGCGGTGATCGGGCACGACCGGCTGCTGGTCGTGGTGGCGCCGTCGCATCCGTGGGCGCGCCGGCGGCGGGGGCTGCCCCCGGCGGAGCTGGCGGGGGCGGCGCTGGTGCTGCGCGAGCAGGGGTCGGGTACGCGGCAGGTGCTGGACGAGGCGCTGGCCCCGTACGGCGGGCTGGGGGTGCCGCTGCTGGAGCTGGCGTCGACGACGGCGGTGAAGTCGGCGGCGGTGACGGGGGCGGGGCCCGCGGTGCTCTCGGAGCTGGCGGTGGCGGACGAGGTGGCGGCGCGGCGGCTGGTGGCGGTGGGGATGGCGGGGCTGGACCTGACCCGGGCGCTCCGGGCGGTGTGGCCGCGCGGCCAGCGGCCGGCGGGGCCGGCCCGGGACCTGCTGTCCCTGACGCGGACCGGCAAGGGCCCGTAGCCGCGGCCGGTCCCGTTGCGCCCGCGTACCCGTAAGTCTATGCTTACCGTTCGTGGAGACTTACGAATCGGACGACGGGTGGAGCGCGGTGGGCGATCCCACCAGGCGGGCGATCATGGCCTGCCTGGCCGAGCGGGAGCGCGCGGTCGGAGAACTCGCGGATGAGCTGCCGGTCAGCAGGCCGGCCGTCTCCCAGCATCTGAAGGTGCTCAAGAACGCGGGACTGGTGACGGAGCGCACCGCGGGCACGAGGCGGATCTACCGGCTCGACCCGATGGGAGTCGCTGCGCTCCGGGACCAGCTGGAGACGTTCTGGAGCCGCGCCCTGGCCGGGTACGAGGACGCCGTGGAAAGCCGCGGCACCGGCGAAGCAGACCGGAGTGAGGAGAGAGAATGACTCAGGAAGGGAACGCCGTGGTACGGCGGCAGACCGTCGTGGCCGCACCCCTGGAGAAGGCGTTCACCGCCTTCACCGAGCGGTTCGGCGACTTCAAGCCGCCCGAGCACAACCTTCTCGGCAAGCCCGTCGTGGAGACCGTCTTCGAGCCGCGGGTGGGCGGCCACATCTACGACCGGGCCGAGGACGGCAGCGAGTGCCGCTGGGCGCGCGTCCTGGCGTACGAGCCGCCGGTGCGGGTCCTGTTCAGCTGGGACATCGACCCCACCTGGAAGTTGGAGGCCGACCCGGAGAACGCGAGCGAGGTGGAGGTCAGGTTCGTCGCCGAGACCCCGGACCGCACGCGCGTCGAGCTGGAGCACCGCGGTATCGAGCGGCACGGCCCCGGCTGGGCGGCCGTCGCGGACGGCGTCGGCTCCGCCGACGGCTGGCCCCTGTACCTGGACCGGTTCGCCGCCCTCTTCGGCCCGCGGGCCTGACGGCCGCACCGGGGCGGGGCGCTGGGCACCGCCTCGCCCCGGCCCTCCGGGACGCCCGTACCCCCTGCGGGGGTCGGCCCGCTGGGATACCCTCGTTCCCACCTGTCTTGATCTTCGAGGCGTCGAGTGGACGCGGGGAGCACGTGGTGTCAGCAGACGACGAGTCCTTCATACCCGGCGTGTCCGTCGAGCAGCCGACGTCCGCCCGCGTCTACGGCTGGCTCCTCGGCGGCAAGGACAACTACGCCGTCGACCGTGAGTTCGCCCTCAGGCAGCTCCAGGAGTTCCCCGCCGGGCTCGACATCACCCGCGAGAACCGGCTGTTCCTCTTCCGGGCCGTGCGCTGGCTCGTGCAGGAGGCCGGCATCCGGCAGTTCCTCGACATGGGCTGCGGACTGCCCACCGACAACAACGTCCACCAGGTCGCCCAGCGCTTCACCCCCGACGCCCGCGTCGTGTACGTCGACAACGACCCCATCGTCCTCGCCCACGGCCGCGCGCTGCTCGCCGAGGACGCCTCGACCATCGTCGTCGACGGCGACCTCCGCGACCCCGGCACCATCCTCGACGACCCGCTCGTCACCCGGCTCATCGACTTCGACGAGCCGCTCGCCGTGCTCTACCTGTCGGTCATGCACCACGTACCCGACGAGGACGACCCCGTCGGCGTGCTCGGCGCCGTGCTCGACCGCGCCCGGCCCGGCAGTTGCGTGTGCCTGTCGCAGGTGGTGACCGACGACCCCGCCACCAGCGCCGCGATGACGGAGAGCGTCCGCGCCAAGGGCATCCCGTGGCAGACCCGGACGCCCGCCGAGGTCGACGCCCTCGTGACCGGCCTGGAGCCGGTCGAGCCGGGGCTCGTGGACCTCGTCGACTGGCGGCCCGACCGGTTCCAGCCGCCGCTGGCCCCCGTCGACCCGTCGCTCAGGCCCTACCTCGGCACGACGAAGCACGCCAAGCCCGTGTACGAGTACGGGGGCATCGTCCGCAAGCCCGCCGGCTGAGGCAGGTCAGCCGCGCGCCGCCGCCACCAGGCCCCGCATCACCCGCACGTCCTCGCCCATCTCCGGGTGCCACTGCACCCCCAGCGCGAAGCTCCGCGCCGCCGGCAGCTCCAGCGCCTCGACCACCCCGTCCGCCGCGTACGCCGACGCGACCAGGCCGGTGCCCAGCTCCGCCACCGCCTGGTGGTGGTACGCCGGGACCGTCACCGCCTCCGGCAGCAGCGCGGCGAGCCGCGTGCCCGGGACCGGCTCGACCTCGTGCGCGCCGAAGACCCCGGGGCGTTCGCGGTGGCCGTCCAGGTGCTGGCGCAGGGTGCCGCCGCACGCGACGTTCATCAACTGCGCCCCGCGGCAGATCCCCAGCAGCGGCAGCTCCGCCGCCAGGGCCGCGTCGATCAGGGCCAGTTCCCAGGCGTCCCGCTCGCGCGACGTCGGGGTGACCGGGTCCGTACCGGCGTCCGCCGCGGCGCCGTAGCGCGCCGGGTCGACATCGGGGCCGCCCGCG
>NZ_JACBXC010000753.1 GCF_013870535.1 Streptomyces phytophilus
CTTCGGCCCGTAACGGCACCTGGCCGCCGTGCTCCCGCCGTGCTCCCGCCCCTGCTCACTCCGCCGGCGCGCCCAGCTCCACCGCCCGCAGCTGGTCGGCGTCCGCGATCACGTCGATCTCCGTGATCAGCCCCTCCGCCACCGTGAAGCTCAGCAGCAGCCGCAGCCGCCCCAGCGGCGCCATCACGAGACCCACCGCGCCGTCGATCAGCCCACTGCGCGGGCACCCCCAAGGGCGACGACGTGAAGACCCGCCACCTCGTCGACGCCGCCGGGAGCCCGCACCTCGTCTACATCTCCGTCGTCGGCGCCGAGCGCACCCCGGTCGTCAGCGGCCTCGACCGCGCCATGTTCGGCTACGTGGCCGCGAAGCGCGCCTCGGAGGAGATCATCACCGGGTCCGGGCTGCCGTGGACGACGCTGCGCGCCACCCAGTTCCACGAGCTGACGCTGACGACCGCCCGCGCGATGGCCCGCATGCCGGTGCTCCCGGCGCCCTCCGGGTTCCGCATCCAGCCGATCGCCGCCGCGGAGGTCGCCGACCGCCTCGCGGAGCTGGCGCTTGCCGAGCCGGCGGGGCTCGTCGCGGAGATGGGCGGCCCGCGCACGTACGACATGAAGGACGTGCTCCGCGGCTACCTGAAGGCCACGGGCCGCCGCCGCCCGATCCTGCCGGTGCGCCTGCCCGGAAAGGCAGCCGCCGCCTTCCGCGCGGGCGCCAACCTGGCCCCCGGCCACGCGGTGGGTCACCGCACGTGGGAGGACTTCCTGGCCGCGGCGACGGCCGCGGACTGACCTGGGATGTTCTGGAGGGCTTTGGTCAACTGCTGGTAATGTGCGCGCACTTGACACACCGGACGCCCCATCTGCCCGTTCCCGGAGCCCTCGACATGACCGATCAGGACCCCGTGCACCTCCCCTTCGACGTCACCGTGCCCAACGCCGCACGTATGTACGACTACTACCTCGGTGGCAAGAACAACTACCAGGTCGACCGGGACGCGGCCGAGAAGATCATGGCCCTCGGCCCCAGCCGGTCCATCTGCGTGGCCAACCGGCGCTTCCTGGGCCGGGCCGTGCGGCTTGCCGCGGCGCAGGGGATCCGGCAGTTCCTCGACCTGGGCACGGGGCTGCCGACCCAGGAGAACGTGCACGAGGTCGCCAAGCGGCAGGACCCGGGCGCGCGGGTCGTCTACGTCGACTACGACCCGGTGGTGCGCGCGCACGCACAGGCGTTACGGATGCTCGACGACACCATCACCGTCGTCGAGCAGGACGTCCGCGAGCCCGAACGGGTGCTGGCCCACCCGGACGTACAGAGGACGATCGACCTGTCCCGGCCCGTGGCGGTGCTCTTCATCGCCATCCTGCACTGCCTGACCGACGACGAGGACCCGTGGGGCGTGGTACGCACCCTCACCGGGCAGCTGGCGCCGGGCAGCATGATCGCCGTCTCGCACCTCACCGACGACGCCCACCCCGAGGAGGGCGCGGCGGCGCGGAAGGTCTACGACAAGGCGACCGCACCTCTCATCCACCGCTCGCACGCCGAAGTCGCGCGGTTCTTCGAGGGGTTCGAGGTGCTGGAGCCGGGAGTGACGCGGGTCAACGAGTGGCGGCCCGAGGACGACCTGGACCGGTTGCGTCCGGGCGGAGAGTGGTTCTACGTGGGAATGGGGCGGAAGAATTGACCGGGAAGCGGGCTGCGGCCGCGGCGCTGCTGTTATGCCTGGCGGCGGCGGGATGTACGGACGGCGACGACGGCGACTCCGGCAAGGGGCCGGCGCGGGACACGGCACCGGAGGGGGTCGCGTTCTTCGGCTTCGCCAAGGCCAACTCCTTCACCGCCGCCACCTTCGAGGGCGTGGAGAAGCAGGCCCGTGAGGAGGGCACGGAGGCGGAGTTCTTCGACGCCGGGTTCAAACCGGAGCTCCAGGTGCAGCAGATGCAGGACGCGGTCACGTCGCGGCGCTACGACGTCTTCGTCGTCCAGGCGGTCGACGGGGCCTCCGTGATCCCCGCGGTGCGCGCCGCGATCCGCGAGGACATTTCCGTCGTGGTCCAGTTCACGCCGGTCGGTACGAAGTACGACACCGCGGCGCCGCAGGTCGACGGGGCGGTCTCGCTCGTGGACGTACCCGTCGAGAACGGCCGCAGGCTGGGCGAGCTGGGCGCGGGCGCGTGCGCGGCCCGGGACGAGGGCCCGTGCCAGGTGGCGTACCTGGAAGGGCTGAAGACCCTCCCGCTGGACAACGCGCGCACCGAGGCCGTCGTCGGCACGCTGGAGGCGGAGTCGGGCAAGGGCGGGTCGGGCATCGAGGTGGTGGCGCGCGTCGAGGGCGGCTACACCCGGGAGTCCGGCCGCACCGCGATGCAGGACGTCCTCCAGGCGCACCCCGGCGTGGACGTGGTCATCGGCTCCTCGCAGGCGGTGCTCGGCGCGGAGGCGGCGGCCGGCGGCAAGGACATCGCGTACGTCGGCAACGGCGCCTCGCGGCAGGCGGTGGCGGCGGTCGAGGAGGGCCGCTGGTACGGCATTCCGTACCTGCCGGTGACGACGTCCGGCGCGAAGGCCGCGGAACTGGGGCTGGCGCACGCGCGGGGCGAGGACGTGCCCGCGTCGACGGACATGGCGTCGCTCGCCGAGAAGGAAGGCGTGTACACCGAGAAGGAGATCACCTCCCTCGGCATCACCGGCGAGTACGACGACTGACGGGAACGCAGGCGTCATGCACGTCGCGCTGGACCGGATCGGCAAGAGCTACGGCGGCACACCCGTCCTGGACGAGGTGTCCCTGAGCCTGCCCGCCGGCCGGGTGCACGGGCTCGTGGGCGAGAACGGCGCGGGCAAGAGCACGCTGGCGCGGGTGCTGTGCGGGGCGGTGGGGGCGGACCGGGGGCGGGTCCTGGTGGACGGGCGGGAGATCCGGCTCCGCACGCCGCGGGACGCGCTGCGCGCGGGCATCGTGCTGGTCACGCAG
>NZ_JACBXC010000754.1 GCF_013870535.1 Streptomyces phytophilus
CGCGCTCGGCGTCCTCGGCATCGTCCTGTTCGCCGGTGTGCTGGAGTTGCTGCCGCGTACCGGCGCCGTGCCCGCGAAGTACCTGCCGCCCTTCAGCGAGATGGTCGGCGCGCTCGGCGACGAGCTGGGCTCGGGCGCCTTCTGGACCGCCCTGCTCGACACCGTCGAGGGCTGGGCGTACGGCCTGGCCATCGCCTTCGTCGCCGGCACGGTGCTGGGGCTGGTGATCGGCGGCGTCGAGGTGCTGCGCAGGGCCACCGCCTCCACCATCGAGTTCCTGCGGCCCATCCCCTCGGTGGCGCTGATACCCCTGGCGGTGCTCGTCCTGGGCACCGGACTGGGCTCCACGCTGCTGCTGGTGGTCTACGCGGCCTTCTGGCCCGTGCTCCTCCAGGTGCTCGGCGGCGTCCGCGACGTCGACCCGGTCGCCCGCGACACCGCCGTCGGCTACGGCTTCTCGCCCTGGGCGCGGCTGCGTTACGTGGTGTGGCCGACCACGCTGCCGTACCTGATGACCGGGCTGCGGCTGGCCGCGTCGGTGGCTTTGATCCTGACCGTCAGCTCCCAGCTCATCATCGGCAGCCCCGGGCTCGGCAGCGAGATCGCCCGCGCCCAGTCCAGCAACGCGATCCCGCGGATGTACGCGCTGGTGCTGGTGGCCGGTGCGCTCGGGGTCTGCGTGAACGTGCTGGCCCGCGCGCTGGAGCGGCGCGTGCTGTCCTGGCACACCTCGGTGCGGACGGAGGCCCGCGCGTGAGCGGCGTCACCAGCACGAAGGCGAAGGGCGCGGAGAGCCGCGCGGGCCGGGGCCTGCGGCTGCTCAGGAGCGGCGCCGTGCACCTGGCGTACCTCCTCGGACTGCCCGCCGCGCTGCTCGCGCTCTGGTGGGTGCTCGCCGCGCGCAGCACGAACTTCTACTACCCGACGCTGGACGAGATCCTGGCCGCGTTCGCGGAGACCTGGTTCTCCGACCGGCTCGTCGACGACGTACTGCCCAGCCTCGGGCGCCTGGCCGCCGGCTACCTGGGCGCCGCGGTCATCGGCATCGGCCTGGGCGTACTCCTCGGCACCCGGCCGCGGATCCGCGCGCTGCTGGAACCGGTCCTGGAGTTCTTCCGCGCCGTGCCGCCGCCGGTGCTCATCCCCGTCCTCATGCTGGTCGCCGGCATCGGCGACACGATGAAGATCGTGGTGATCATCTCCGGCGCCCTGTGGCCGGTGCTGCTCAACACCGTCGAAGGGGTCCGCGCGATCGACGAGGTGCTCTCCGACACCGCGCGCTGCTACGGCCTGACCGGCACCGCCCGGCTGCGCCGGCTGGTGCTGCCGGGCGCGTCACCGCAGATCGTCGCCGGGCTGCGGCAGGCGCTCTCGATCTCGATCATCCTCATGGTGATCAGCGAGATGTTCGCCAGCTCCAGCGGCCTGGGCTTCACCGTCGTGCAGTTCCAGCGGTCGTTCGCCATCCCGGAGATGTGGAGCGGCATCCTGCTGCTCGGTCTCCTCGGCTTCGCGCTGTCGCTGCTGTTCGCCCTGTTCGAGTCCCGAGTCCTCGGCTGGTACCGCGGCCTGAGGCAGTCGCAGCGAGGTGAGAAATGACCGGCACGAAGACGGCGCCCGCCACCGAGTACAGCGCGGGCGCGCTGGCCGTCCGCGGAGTGCGGAAGGTCTACCAGGGCTCCGGGCGGACCGTCGAGGCCGTACGCGACCTGACGTTCACCGTCGGCGCGGGCGACCTGACCTGCATCGTCGGCCCCTCGGGCGCCGGCAAGACGACGCTGCTGAAGTGCGTCGCGGGGCTGCTCGCGCCCACGTCGGGGGAGGTACGGCTCGGCGACGCCCGCGTGCAGGGCCCGCCGCCCGGCATGGCGGTGGTCTTCCAGGAGTACGGCCGCAGCCTGTTCCCGTGGATGACCGTCGGCGCGAACGTCGAACTGCCGCTGAAGCAGAAGAAGACCGGCAAGGCGGAGCGGGCGGCGCTGGTGGCGCAGGCGCTGGAGTCGGTCGGGCTCCAGGACGCCCCGGGCGCGTACCCCTGGCAGCTCTCCGGCGGTATGCAGCAGCGCGTGGCCATCGCCCGCGCCATCGCGTACGAGCCGAAGGTGCTGCTCATGGACGAGCCGTTCGCCGCCGTGGACGCGCAGACCCGGGCGGAGCTGGAGGACCTGACCCGCTCGCTGTGGCGGAAGCTGGGCATGACGGTGCTGTTCGTGACCCACGACATCGACGAGGCGGTCTACCTGGGCGAGCGGGTGCTCGTGCTGTCCGCCTCGCCGACCGTGGTCATGGAGGACATCGCCGTCGACCTGCCCGCCGAGCGCGAGCAGCTGACCACCCGCGCGCTGCCCCGCTTCGCCGAGCTGCGCGCCGCGGTCTACGGCCACGTGCAGCGCGCCAAGACGTTCCACTCCGCCGCCCCCGCGGCCGGTGCGGGGGACCGGCCGTGACGGGCGGCGGAGCGGACGGCGCCGTCCCGGGCGCCGGGCCGCGGCAGACACCACCGAGCCGACCGGTGGGCCAACCGGACGTGTTCGCCGACACCATCGCCGAGCTGACCTGGTACGAGGTCGAGCGCGCCGCCCGCGACGGGGCCGTGCTCCTCTGGGCCTTCGGCGTGATCGAGCAGCACGGCCCGCACCTGCCCGCCGGCACCGACGTCTACCTGCCCGCCGCCCGGCTGCGCGAGGTGCGGCGGCTGCTGGCCGGCCGCGGGATCGAGGCGCTCATCGTGCCGCCGTACTACTGGGGCATCAACGTCGTCTCCGGGAGCTTCCCGGCCTCGTACGGAATCCGCCCCGAGCTGATGGAACAGGTCATGGCCGACCTCTTTACCGGCCTGGCGGGCGACGGCTTCCGGCACGTGTTCTGCTTCTCCGGCCACGGCGACGCGCTGCACAACCGCACCGTGCACGCCGGGGTGCGGGCGGGGCGGCAGCGGACCGGCGCCGACATCAGCTTCGTCGTGGAACCGGAGCTGGC
>NZ_JACBXC010000755.1 GCF_013870535.1 Streptomyces phytophilus
CGCGCGGGTGCACCCCCCGCCGGCCGCCGGAGCGGAGGCGCAGGTCACCGTCGTCGCCCTACGGAGTAGGCTCGTTGCCGGCTGTTGTCACTTTTCAGCCGCGACAAGCACGGGCGGGAGGCGGCGAGGTGACACGGCACCGGGCCGGGTGGCGGTTACCGGCTCGTCACATCGGCGAAATCCCGCCGGTTACCGACATGGCAGGCGCCGGTGAGAGGACTTGACCAGATGAGTGATCACGACTGGCTGGCCGAGCGGTTCGAGAGTGATCGCCCCCGTTTGCGCGCGCTCTCGTACCGGATGCTCGGCTCCGTCGCCGAAGCCGAAGACGCCGTCCAGGAAGCCTGGATCCGGCTGAGCCGCTCGCGCACCGACGAGGTGGAGAACCTCAGCGGCTGGCTGACGACCATCGTCGCCCGGGTGTCCCTGAACATGCTGCAGTCCCGCAAGTCACGGCCCGAGGACCTGATGGACACGGCCCAGGCCGCCGAGCCGCAGGGCGGCGAGAGCGCGGCGACCGACCCCGAGGAGGAGGCGCTCCTCGCCGACTCCGTCGGCGTCGCGCTGCTGGTGGTCCTCGACACCCTCACGCCCGCCGAGCGGCTGGCGTTCGTGCTGCACGACATGTTCGCCGTCCCCTTCGACCAGATAGCGACCATCGTCGACCGCTCCCCCGCCGCGGCCCGCCAGCTGGCCAGCCGCGCCCGCCGCCGCGTGCAGCAGGGCGCGCCGCTCGCCAGGACCCGGGCCATCGGCGTCTACGACGAGAACGGGCTGGTCCTCAGGAAGGGCAGGTCCGACCTGGCCAACGCGTTCCTCGCCGCGTCCCGCCGGGGCAACTTCGAGGCGCTGCTGGAGATGCTCGACCCGGACATCGTGCTGCGCTCCGACGCGACCGCCGCCCAGTTGGGCATGGACGCGGAGCTGCGCGGCGCCGACGCCGTCACCCGCCTCTTCGCCGGCCACGCCTGGGCGCCGCTGCCCGCGGTCGTCGACGGGGCCGCCGGGCTGGTGTGGGTGAAGGACGACAAGCCGTTCCTCTCGTTCCGCTTCACCGTCGGCGACGTCGACGGCCGTATCACCGCGATCGCCGTCCAGGCGGATCTGACGGGCGTCGACATCGAACTCGCGCTCTAGCGAAGCCGTCCGTACGGGCCGGCGCTCCGGCCCGTACGGACGGACATTGCACCGCCGTGGCGGAATACGCGATTGCCGGCACGTTTATCGGCGACGTCCCGTGCATTGCCCGGGGAATTGATCGCGGCCGGCGCCGCGCCGACCGGTAGGCCCCAGGTCATCGACCGATCGGGGCGTATATCCCGCCGGTGGAATTGCATTCGCCGAATCGCCAAGTGGGCGCCAAGTCGTTGGTGTGTGATGGCCAAGCGGGGTGCCGGATGCTGGAGGGGCGTGGGCTCGGGACGGCACGCTGTGCGGATCTGTCGGGAGTAACGACGCTGGTAGGGGTGGTGGCTTTCACAGTCCTGAACCACCCGGGGCGCGGTGCCGGATCCGGCACCGACCCGATACGCAACGGGCGCGCCGCGCGGAACAGCCGCCGCCGCCTCCGCCGACCGGCACGTGAAATCTGGGAGGTCTGACCGGTGTTCAGCCGTGTTGCGATCATCAATCGTGGAGAAGCCGCCATGCGGCTGATCCAGGCCGTCGGCGAGCTCAACGAGTCGGGCGCGCCACGGATCGAGACCGTGGCGTTGTACACCGACGCCGACGCCACGGCCACGTTCGTACGCGCGGCAGACCTCGCCTACGACCTGGGCAGGGCCGCGGACCGCCCGTACCTGGACCTCGCCGTGCTGGAGCGCGCCCTCGTCGAGACCGGCGCGGACGCCGCGTGGGTGGGCTGGGGCTTCGTCGCCGAGGACCCGGCCTTCGCCGAGCTGTGCGCGAAGCTCGGGGTGGCGTTCGTCGGTCCCGACGCCGAGGCGATGCGCCAGCTGGGCGACAAGATCAGCGCCAAGCTCCTCGCCGAGGAGGTCGGCGTCCCCGTCGCGCCGTGGAGCAGCGGCCCGGTCGCGGACCTGGACACCGCGCTGCTCCAGGCCGAGCGGATCGGCTATCCGCTGATGCTCAAGGCGACCGCGGGGGGCGGTGGCCGGGGCGTACGGGCCGTACACGAGCCGGACCAGCTGGTCGAGGCGTTCCAGCGCACCAGCCAGGAGGCGGAACGCGCCTTCGGCAACGGCGCGTTGTTCCTGGAGCGGCTGCTCGTGGACGCCCGGCACGTCGAGGTGCAGGTGATCGCCGACGGCCAGGGCGGGGTGTGGGCGCTGGGCGTACGGGACTGCTCCGTGCAGCGCCGCAACCAGAAGATCATCGAGGAGTCCTCCTCGCCGGTGCTGGCGGCCGACCAGGTGGAGCGGCTGAAGGAGTCGGCCGAGCGGCTGGCGCTCGCCGTGGGCTACCGCGGCGCGGCCACCGTGGAGTTCCTCTACCAGCCGAAGGACGGCATGTTCGCCTTCCTGGAGGTCAACACCCGGCTGCAGGTGGAGCATCCGGTCACCGAGGCCACCACCGGCATGGACCTGGTCAAGGCGCAGCTCCACGTGGCCGCCGGCGGCCGGCTGACCGGCGCCCGGCCGGCCGAGCTGGTGCACGCCGTTGAGGCCCGGCTCAACGCCGAGGACCCCGACCGCGACTTCGCGCCCGCCCCGGGCCGCATCGCCCTGCTCGACCTGCCCGCGGGGCCGGGCATCCGCGTCGACACGGGCGTCGGCCAGGGCGACTCCATCCCCGCCGACTTCGACTCGATGATCGCCAAGGTCATCGCGTACGGGCGGGACCGCGCGGAGGCGCTGTCCCGGCTGCGGCACGCGATGCGCGAGACCACCGTACTGATCGACGGCGGCACCACCAACAAGAGCTTCATCCTCGACCTGCTGGACGAGCCCGAGGTCGTCGAGGCCCGGGCCGACACCGGCTGGATCGACCGGGTGCGCGCCGCGGGCGGGCTGG
>NZ_JACBXC010000756.1 GCF_013870535.1 Streptomyces phytophilus
CGGCTGGCGGTCTGCGACACGAAGCTCTGCAACGAGCAGGGCCAGGCGGTCCAGTTGAACGGCATGAGCTCGCACGGCACCCAGTGGTACGAGCAGTGCCTCACCGACGGCTCCCTCGACGCGCTGGCGCAGGACTGGGACGCGGACGTGCTGCGCGTGTCCACGTACGTCCAGGAAGACGGCTACGAGACCGACCCCGAGCGGTTCACCGCCCTCGCCCAGCGCGTCGTCGACCAGGCCGTCGAGCGCGGCATGTACGCCGTCATCGACTGGCACATGCTCAGCCCGGGCGACCCCAACGCCAACACCGACCTCGCCAAGCGCTTCTTCACCGACATGGCGACCCGGTACGCGGACCAGCCCAACGTCTTCTACGAGATAGCCAACGAGCCCAACGGCGTCGGCTGGGGCGCGGTCAAGTCGTACGCCGAGGAGATCATCCCCGTCGTCCGGCAGCACGACCCCGACGGAGTCGTCCTCGTCGGCACCCGCGCCTGGTCCTCCTTCGGCGTCTCGGACGGCGCGGACGAGCGCGAGGTGATCGACAACCCGGTCGACGCCGCCAACATCATGTACACCTTCCACTTCTACGCCGCCTCGCACGGGGACGAGTACCTGCAGACGCTCTCCCGCGCCGCCGACGAACTCCCGGTGTTCGTCACCGAGTTCGGCACCCAGAACTACGCGGGCGAGGGCGCGAACGACTTCGCGATGTCGCAGCGGTACCTCGACCTCATGAAGGAGAAGGGCATCTCCTGGACCAACTGGAACTTCTCCGACGACTTCCGCTCGGGCGCGGTGTTCAAGGAGGGCACCTGCGGCGGGAGCGAGTGGACGGGCACCGGTGTCCTGAAGGAGGCCGGCGTCTGGATCCGGGAGCGCATCAAGGAGTGACGGAGTGAGCGCGCGGCGAGCGCGCGACGACCGCGGGACCGGCCCGGTGCGGGCCGGTCCCGCGGCCTTTCCCCACCTGCGGGCCGGCCGAGCCGTCAGCCGACGTTGATGTTGGAGCTGCCGCTGCTCTGGTAGCCCTCGGTCGCCATGATCATGTAGTAGCTGAAGTTGCCGAGTTGCATCCCGGCCCGCGACCAGGCGTCGAAGTGCGCCCCGGTGTTGATCGTGCCGCCCGCCCGCTTCGACCTGTTGACGCTCCAGAACTGCGGGAAGGTCTTGGTGCCCTCGACGGACGGGGCGTTGTAGCGCATCGTCCGGTAGATGTCGTACGTCACGCCGTCGCTGCTGACCGAGCCCCGGTTCTCGCCGGTGGGCCGGTAGGTGCCGTAGCTGTCGACGATGTAGTACTCGACGAGCGGGTTCGAGGTCCAGCCGTAGAGGCACAGGTAGCCGTTGCCGGAGGGGCTGAAGCTGCCGGAGTAGCCGACGTTGCGGCGGCTGCCGTTGCTCCAGCCCTTGCCGCAGACGAAGTTGCCGGTGTTGCGCCACGAGGTGCTGTAGTTGCCGCCGTTGCCGAGCGTCATCGAGACCGTGCCCTGCGCGTCGGTCCAGAACGAGTAGTAGTACCCGTTGTGGTTCCCGGTCTGGTTGGTCGTGATGGTCTGCGCGTGCGCGACTCCCGCGGGCAGGAGCGTCGCCGCGGACGCGCCGAGGGCGACCGCGCCGGCGCGGCCGACGAACTGTCTGCGGCTCACGCCGTGGGGGGTGCCGTTCGTTTTCATTCTTCCTCCTCGTGGCGGCAGGCACGGCGTGCCTGCCGCCGGGCCAGGGTGGCGCCGAACGGGTCGTGCGTCAGTGTTGGACCGCCGGGAGGGAGTGTCAACAGTTTCGACGTTGATTCCGAAACATTGCTGCGAGGTGTCGTCGGGGCTGGCAAGTATCCGTGCAGTTCAGGGTGTTGTGAGCGAGGGAGGTGTAACGCAGAGCTATGGGCGACGCGTTGTGAAGATCCCGCTCACGGAGTACTGGTTCGAAAGTTTCGGATGATCACTTGACCAGGTCGTGGCGGCCGAGGAGGCGGAACGCCCCGTCCCGGGCCTCGTAGAGAAAGGCGGCCTTGACCGGGTCGAGGAGGTACACCAGACCACTGGTGGAGCGGAGCGGTTTCGCGACGCCCGTGTACTCCAGCCCGATCATCCGCTCGGCGACCTGACCGCGCACGATGTCGGCGCCGCCGCCCAGCGCGTCGAGGGCGGCTGCGATCAGGTTCACGGCGTCGTACGCCTCGACGGCCCACCGCGGCGGCGTCCCGTCGAAGCGTTCGCGGTACGCGGCCGTGAAGGCGCGGGCCGCCTTGGACTTCTCCTGCTCCGCCGCCGTGTACGGCGCGCCGAACACCCAGCCCTCGGCCGCCGCGCCCGCCGCGCGCAGGAACGCCGGGCGCATGACCGGCTCGTACGACGCCCGCGGGCCCGCGAAGCCCGCTTTCGCGACCGCGCGTGCGCACGCTGCCGCGCGCTCCGGGGAGGTGCCGGCGTAGACGACCGCCTCGGGGCGCGTCGCGACCGCTTCGGCGACGGCCGCGTCGAAGCCGTTCGAGGCCGCCACCGGGTGAAAGCTGATCTCGCCCTCGCTGGGCGGCGCTTCGCGCAGGGAGTTCACGATTCCCCGGACCGCGGCGCTCCCGGCCCGGTCCTCCAGCACGGCGGTGCGCACCACACCGTGCACCCGGGTCAGATAGTCGAGGATCGGATGCTGGTGGAGCGCACCCGCCAGCCTGGTGGAGACGAGCGAGGGGACGTCGCTGGTCTCCACCCCGGCGGCCTCGGTGTCGACCGACACGTCCACGGCCGCCATCGACTCCTCCCCGTACAGCGGCACCGCGGCGCGCAGCGTCTCGACCGTCGTCGGGCCGAGCACCGCGCGGACGGCGCGCTCGCGCAGCACCCGGCGCGCCACGTCCCGGGCCCGGCCGGGCTCCCCGCCGTCGTCGTACGGGACGAGGGAGAGCCGGAAGCGCACGTCGTCGCGGGCGTTGTGCCGCGCCACGGCGAGCCGGGCACCGCGCTCCTGGGCGAC
>NZ_JACBXC010000757.1 GCF_013870535.1 Streptomyces phytophilus
GCGGGCGGCTGCGGGTGCTCGTCAACGACGGCGAGCGGACACCCGGCGAGGAGGAGTTCCCGCCGGACGAGTCCTACCCGCTGCGCGACTTCCCCGACCCGATGTCCGCCGGCGGCCCCTGGACGGCGACGGAGGACTCCCCCGGGCCGCGCGGGGAGGGGCTGCGGCGGCGGGGGCGGGGCAGCTGCCTGGTGGTACCGCTGCTGGTGCACGGGCGGACATGGGGTGAGCTGTACGTCGCCCGCCCGCGCGGCGCGGCCGCCTTCAACCCGTACGAGGCGGCCCTCGCGGCGGCGGTGAGCGCGGTGGTCGCGGCGGGGCTGGCGCAGACGGAGCGGCTGGCGGAGGCGCAGCGGCTGGCGTTCACGGACCCGTTGACGGGGCTGGCCAACCGCCGGGCGCTGGACCTGCGGCTGGACGAAGCGGTGGCGCGGCACCGGGCGGAGGGCACGGTGATCAGCCTGGTCGTCTGCGACGTCAACGGCCTCAAGGAGGTCAACGACTCCTTCGGCCACGCCGGCGGCGACCGCCTGCTGGAACGATTCGGCAAGCTGCTGTCCGTGCACGGGGCGGCGCTGGCGGACACGGTCGCCGCCCGGCTGGGCGGCGACGAGTTCTGCCTGCTGTCCGCGGGGCCCCCGGCGGACGACGTGGTCCGGACGGCGACGGAACTGTGCGCGCGGGCGGCGTCCCTGAAGCCGGGCCAGGGGGTCGCGTGCGGGGTGGCCTCGACGGGGGACCCGATCGGTCCGGTGCCGTCGGGCCGCCGGCTGCTGCGGCTGGCGGACGCGGCGCAGTACGCGGCGAAGGCGGCGGGGGCGGAGGGCCCGGTGGTGGCGGGCCGGGACCGAGAGGCGACGCGGCTGGCGGACGACCCGCCGCGGGGCCGGAGCAGGCGGGCGTTCAGAGGCAGGCAGGCGGGGAGCCGGGGCTAGGGCCTGTCGTTTGGATCTTCGCCGGGCTCGCTGGGGGCACCGCCCACGAGCGAAGCGCTGTGGGGGAGCCTGGCACCGCACCTCGCGGCGTTCCAGACGGTCCCGATCGCCAAGGGACCATCCCCGCTCGTGCGGTGAGCGCCTCCGCGGAGTGGAGCCTTGCCCGCCAGGGCACTCCGGTCCGGTGTCCCCCGCTCAGCCCCGGCGGCTCAGCAGCCAGGGCTCCACCACACCCAGCCCCCGCACCGGCCGCTGCCACATCGGCTGGAGCGCGAACCGGTACGACGGGGCCTCCCCCGTGCCGCCCTCCGCCGCCGCCTTCTCCGCCGCCGTGGCCGCCGCCTCGGACTCCGGGGCGTCCCCGTCCCGTATCAGCTCCTCGGCGAAGTCGCTGTGCACCAGCACCGTGTCCTTCGGCGCGATCGACGTCAGCCGGGACGCCAGGTTCACCGTCGTGCCGAAGACGTCGCCCATGCGCGTCGTCACCGTGCCGAACGCGATGCCCACGCGCAGCTCCGGCATCGTCTCGTCGTGGGCCAGGGTCTCGATCAGCCGGACGCCGATCTCCGCCGCCGTGCCCGCGTCGTCGGCGGAGAACAGCACCTCGTCGCCGAGCGTCTTGATGAGTCGGCCGCCGTGGGCGGCGACCAGGTCGGCGGCGGTGGTCTCGAACGCCTCGACCAGCTCGCCCAGCTCCTCCTCCTCCAGCCGCCGGGTCAGCCGCGTGAAGCCCACGAGGTCGGCGAAGCCGACCGCGAGGCGGCGGTCGACCATCTCGTCGTCGTCCTGCGCCTGGACGACCCGGCCGGTGGCCGCGGCGAGCTGGCGGCGCCAGACGTAGACGAGGAACTCCTCCAGCTCCGGCAGCAGCAGCTCGACGAGCGGGTACGCGATCTCCGTACGGGACATGCCCTCCTGCGGCTCGGTGAGCCCTTCGAGGAAGGAGTCGATCTGCCAGTCCGCCAGCCGGGCCGTGGTCTGCCCGGTGGAGCGCGCCACCTGCACGGCCATGCCCTCGCTCAGCAGGCCGGCCTCCACCAGGCCCGCCAGCCGGCGCAGGGCGAGGACGTCGGCCTCGGTGAGGGCCTTGGCCTGGCCGATGTCGGCGAAGCCCATGGCGCGCCAGAAGCGGGCCGCCAGCTCCATCGGCACGCCCGCGGCGCGGGCGGCCTGGAAGGGCGTGTAGCGGCGGTCGGAGCCCAGGATGAGCTGTTCGATGCGGAGTGCGATCGGGTCTTCTTCGCTCTCCGGATCCGGATCCTCCGGGCTCTCCGTACCCGCGGAACGCACGGCGTCGGCGGCGCCCGCGGCGCCCTCGGCGCCGTCCCGGTCCACCGGGTCCTTCGGCTCCTCCGCACCGGAGGAGCCCGCAACCTCACTCACCGGCTGCCCCCTCCGCCCGTCCGTTCCCTGGCCACCGCCCTTGCGGTCCCCACGATACGGGAAGTGTGGCCCAGCTCACTCCGCTTCGGCCGCGGACCGCAGGTGCACGATGTCCCCCGCGCTCACCGGCTCCGCCAGCCCCGCCGCCGTGGCCAGCACCAGCCGGCCGTCGCCGTCCACCGCGACGGCCTCCCCCGTCACCGCAGTCCCGCCCGGCAGCTCCGCGCGGACCTGCCGGCCGAGCGTCGCGCAGCCCGCCGCGTACGTCTCCTGCAGCCGGGCGCCGGCCGGGTCGCCGTCCGCCGTACGCCAGCTTCCGTACCACCGCTCCAGCGATCGCAGCACCGCGCGCAGCAGCGGGTCCCGGTCGGTGACCTTCGCGCCGGCCAGGGCCAGCGAGCCGGCCTGCGGGACGGGCAGTTCGGCGGCGCGCAGGGTGACGTTGATGCCGATGCCGAGGACCACGGACTCGGCCGTGGCATCGGGGCGCTCCACGAGGATGCCGCCCGCCTTGCGCTCCTCGCCGCCGACGGTCACGAGCACGTCGTTCGGCCACTTCAGCGCCGTGTCGACGCCCGCGGCCCGGGGCAGCGCGGTCGCCACGGCGACGCCGGCGAGCAGCGGCAGCCAGCCCCACCGGCCGACGGGTACGCC
>NZ_JACBXC010000758.1 GCF_013870535.1 Streptomyces phytophilus
ACTTCCCGGCGTGCGTCAACCGCATCTTCGGCGGCCCCGACGACGCCCGCGGACCGAACCTGGCGGAGGCGCTCGTCGCCGTCTCGGCGCGCGCCGGGCGGCCCGTGTGGATCCCCGACGACGTCACCGGCACCTGCTGCTCGACCATCTGGCACTCCAAGGGCTACGGCGAAGGCACCCGGCTGATGGCCAACCGCATCGTCGAGGCCGCCTGGCGGTGGACCGACGGCGCCCGGCTGCCGGTCGTCGTCGACGCCTCGTCCTGCACCCTGGGCCTCGCGCACGACGTGGTGCCGTACCTGACGGAGGCGAGCCGCAAGCTGCACGCGCAGCTCACCGTCCTGGACTCGCTCGACTGGGCCGCCGACGAGCTGCTGCCCCGGCTGACGATCGAGCGGCGGACGTCCTCCGCGGTGGTCCACCCGACCTGCTCGATGCGCCACCTGGGCAACACCGGCCGGCTCACCGCGCTGGCCGAGGCGGTCGCCGAGGAGGTCGTCGTGCCGGACGACGCGGCCTGCTGCGCCTTCGCCGGCGACCGCGGCATGCTCCACAAGGAACTCACCGCCTCCGCGACCGCGCGCGAGGCCGCCGAGGTCACCGCCCGCGACTACGGCGCGCACCTGTCGGCGAACCGGATGTGCGAGATCGGCATGGACCGGGCGACCGGCCGCTCGTACCGCTCCGTCCTGCTGGAGCTGGAGCGCGCCACCCGCCCGGCGGGCCTGCCGGGGCGCCGCGGCTAGCCGCGGCGGAGAAGTCCATCCGGCCCGGGCGGTAAGTCCAACTCCTCAGTGGTGCAGACCTCTTGTCGGCGCGCCCGGGTCCGGCGAGGGTGGCGGCGAACCTACCGCACACCATCCGGAGGACGCATGCGCGAGGAGAACGCCACCCCGAGACCCGGCGATTCGGACGACGGCTACTCCCGCCGCTCGGTGCTGCGCTCGGCGGGCATCGCCGGTGCAGGGCTCGGCCTGGGCGCGTTCGGCGCCTCCCAGGCCCAGGCGGCGGAGGCCGGGGAGGCAGCGGCCGGCGAAGCCGCCGCGCCGCCGCGGCGCGGCAGGACGATGATCGGCGTGCCGTTCGAGACCCACAGCACCGTACGGGTCGGGATCGTGGGCCTCGGCAACCGCGGCGGCGGCATGATCGACCTGTTCCTGGCGCAGCCGGGCGTCGTGGTGACCGCGCTGTGCGACCCGGTCGCGGACAAGGTCGAGCGGGCCGCGAAGAAGGTCGTCGACGCGGGCCAGCCGGCGCCCGCCACGTACACCAAGGGCGACCACGACTTCGAGCAGCTCTGCGAGCGCGGCGACATCGACTTCGTCTACGTCGCCACGCCCTGGGACTGGCACTTCGAGATGGCCAGGACGGCCATGCTCAACGGCAAGCACGTCGGCGTCGAGTGCCCCATCGCGATGACGGTGAAGGAGCTGTGGGACCTCGTCGACCTGTCCGAGCGCACCCGCCGGCACTGCATGCAGCTGGAGAACTGCGCGTATGGCAAGAACGAGATGCGCGTGCTGCGCATGGCGCACGCCGGGCTCTTCGGCAACCTGCTGCACGCCGCCGGCGCGTACAACCACGACCTGCGCGGGCTCATGTTCGACCCCGACTACTACGAGGGCCCCTGGCGCCGGCTGTGGCACACCCGGCTGCGCGGCGACCTCTACCCCAACCACGGCTTCGGCCCGACGGCCAACTACATGGACGTCAACCGCGGCGACCGCGTCACCCACATCTCCAGCTTCGGCACCCCGGCCCTGGGCCTGGCCGAGTACCGCGAGGAGCACATGCCCTCCGGCGACCCGAGCTGGAAGGAGACGTACATCGGCAGCGACCGCACCTTCAGCATGCTGCAGACCGCCAAGGGCCGCGTCATCCGGCTGGAGCACGACGTCTCCACCCCGCACCCGTACAGCCGGATCAACTCCCTCGGCGGCACGAAGGGCGTCTTCGAGGACTACGAGCCGCGCATCTACCTGGAGCCGACGCACACCGACGACCGGTGGCACGACTTCGCGGACTTCGCGGAGTACGACCACTGGCTGTGGAAGGAGCACTCCAACCCGCCCGGCGGCCACGGCGGCATGGACTACATCATGGTCTTCCGGCTCATGCAGTGCATGCGCCTCGGCCTGGTCCCGGACTTCGACGTCTACGACGCCGTGACCTGGACGGCGCCCGTGCCGCTGAGCCACCTGTCGATCAAGGCGGGCGGCAGGCCGCAGCAGATCCCGGACTTCACCCGCGGCGGGTGGAAGGACAAGCGCTCCGGGGTGGACTCGGAGAAGCCCGACGAGGCGTGAACGCGGACGCCGGCTGACCGGCGTACGCCGGTCCTAGCCGGCGAGGGAGGCCCGGTCGCCCATCACGGCGACCGGGTCCTTCCGCGGGTCCAGCGTCCGCAGCAGCTCGGTCATCCCGGACTTGGAGATGCTGACGCAGCCGGACGTGCCGCTGCCGTGGTCCATGTGGAACCAGATCGACCCGCCCTTCTCCTGCCCCTGCGGGCGGGTGGGGTCGAGCGGCGAGGTGCCCCGGACGCGGTTGTAGTCGATGGCGATGACGAGGTCGAAGTCGTTCCAGTGCGTCTTCGGCCAGTACTGCGGGGCGGCGAAGGCCGGGCTCTGGAGGTACGGCAGCTTCGCGCCCGGGTCGGCCAGGACGCCGCCGGCGTCGGACAGGGTGAACACCCCGACGGGGCTGCGCTTGTCGCCCTCGCGGTGGTCGGGGGTCCAGCCCTTCTTGCCGTTGTGCCCGGGCCAGCTCTCCCGGCGCTGCCAGTCGCCGCCGCGCTTCTCGTAGAGGACGACGGTGGCGTCGGCGGAGTCGGGGCCCTTGCCGTAGACGGCGACGGCTTGCCGGGCGTCCCCGGGCACCTTCGCGTTCAACCGGGCGCCGACGCCGGGGATATCGCCGGGCGGGGTGCTCGGCGACGCGCTCGCGCCCCCGGGGTCCGTGCCCTT
>NZ_JACBXC010000759.1 GCF_013870535.1 Streptomyces phytophilus
GCGTGCCATCTGCACGTCGTCGTGGAGCCGGCGCAGCAGCAGCCGGTGCTCCTCCCCGGCGGTCATCCCGCTGTGCACGCCGACCGGCGGCGCCGGATCCTTCATCGCCCGCTGCACGGCGGCCTCGTACGTACGGACCTCCCGGACCAGCACGAGCATCAGGTTGACCAGGAACCCGTCCCGGTGAACCGTTCCGCCTGCCTGGGCGAGCTGGCTGATCTGGCGGCGCGCGGGCGAGCCCTCGCCCAGCACGGCCCAGAGCGTCGCCAGGTCGTAGCCCGGCAGGTACCAGCCGGCCTGCTCCCAGTCGACGAGGACCGGGCCCGCGGGGGACAGCAGGACGTTCGACAGCAGCGCGTCGCCGTGGCAGAACTGCAGGTTCCCGGGGCCGATGCCGTGCAGCAGCGTCTGCAGGTCGCCCATGTCGCGGTCGGTGAGCAGGCCCAGCTCGTGGTAGCGGCCGAGCTGCGTCCCGTAGTCGAGGGGCGCGCCGAACGCGCCGGCGGGGGGCCGCCACATCCCGATCCGTACCAGCGCCGCGAGCGTCGCGCGCACGTCGGCGTGCGGCGGGACCTCCAGCGGGTGGCGCTGGAGCGCCGCGGCGCGGCCGGGGGTGCGTTCGATGACGAGCGTGCAGCTCTCCGGGTCGGCGGCGATGAGCCGCGGCACCCGCACGGGCGGGCGGGCCCGGACGAACGTGCGGTAAGCAGCTATTTCCTGCTGCAGCTTCTCCACCCGCGCGGCCGACTGGTCGACCAGGCACTTCGCCACCGCCGTGGTCCGGCCCGTGGAGCCGACCAGCAGCACCGTGCGGCTGCTGCGGCGCAGCACCTGTACGGGGTGGAAGTCGGGGACGACGCGGTGCACCGAGTCGACGGCCGCGCGCAGCAGCGCCCCCTGCGGGCCGGTCAGATCGAGCCGGCCGCTGACGGGTCGGCGTGCGGTGGCGGGAAGCTGCCGCAGGCGTGCGCCGGCGGCCGGTGCGCGGCCCGGGTCGAGGAACGGCGCGCCGCCGGCCGCGGTCCGGTGCGGGGCCGGCGGGCGTACCGTACGGACGGGTGCGGATGCGGATGCCGATGCTGCGTACATGGGCGAGACAGATCCCTTCAGGCACGGGCCGGTTGCGCGCCGCCGCGGGCCGCCGCGCGCTGCCGTACCCTTCCTGGTCACTCGTCCGGGTGACCGGCTGGGGGTCCGGTCCCCGGCCGTTGAGCCCGGGAAATGCGGGTGGGCAGTGCGATTGGCATGTGCCCCGGGTGTCGGGGCCGGTTGGCGCAGTCATAGCCCACACCGCTATACGGGTGGCACACCATCTGGCGCACCCTGGCGAACCCTGGCGAATGCTCGCCGGGCCCCGGGACCGTCGGTACTGTCAAGTGAGCCGAGACCCTGGGGGCTTGACGTGAGCAAGGGACCCAACACCAGGCTCGCCGACCTGTTCGGGATGACCGGCTGGTCGAAGGGCGAGCTGGCGAGGCTGGTCAATCGGCAGGCGGCGGCCACCGGCCACCCCCAGCTTGCGACCGACACCTCGCGGGTGCGGCGCTGGATCGAGACGGGCGAGATCCCGCGCGAGCCGGTGCCCAAGGTGCTGGCGGTCCTGTTCACCGAGCGACTCGGCCGTGTCGTGACCACCGAGGACCTCGGGTTCGAACGGGCCGCAGGGCCCGGTCGGGTCAGGCGGCAGTCCGATGACGCACTGCCCTGGGCACCCGAGCGAACGGCCGAGGTCCTCACCGAATTCACGGGAATGGACCTCATGCTCAATCGACGCGGCCTGGTGGGCGCGGGAACGGCGCTCGCGGCCGGCTCCGCCCTGACCAGTTCCCTGCACGAGTGGCTGCACGCAGAGCCCGCCGCCCCGGGCACCGCCGCCGGGAGCGCCCCCCCTTACACCGAACCCGCGCGCTACGGCAGGTACGAGGCGACGCCGGTCGGCGCCCAGGAGGTCGAGGCGCTGGAACGTTCCGTCGAGGTGTTCCGCGCCTGGGACGCCGAGCGCGGCGGCGGCCTCCAGCGCAAGGCCGTGGTGGGCCAGCTCAACGAGGTCGGCGGCATGCTCGCGTACCGGCACCCCGAGCCGCTGCAGAGCCGGCTGTGGGGCGTCGCGGCGAACCTCGCCGTACTGGCGGGCTGGATGTCGCACGACGTGGGCCTGGAGCCCACCGCCCAGCGGTACTTCGTCATCGCCTCGCACGCCGCGCGCGAGGGCGGCGACCGGCCCCGCGCCGCGGAGGCGCTGTCCCGCGCCGCCCGGCAGATGATCCACCTGGGCCGGCCGGACGACGCGCTTGAGCTGGTCGGGCTGGCCAAGTCCGGGACGGGGCCCGGCACCCACGCGCGTGCGCGCTCGATGCTCGCCACCATCGAGGCGTGGGCGCAGGCCGCGAAGGGCCGGACGGGCGCGGTGCAGCGCACGCTGGGGGAGGCGGAGGAGCTGTTCACGCGCGACCGGGCGGACGTGGCGGCGCCCACCTGGATGCAGCTCTTCGACGAGGCCGACCTGCACGGCATGCAGGCGCTGGCGTACCGCACGCTCGCGGAACACGACCCGGCCGCGGCGTCCCGCGCCCGCGAGCACGGGGAACTGGCCCTCGCCAAGCGGCCGGAGGGGCGCCAGCGCTCCCAGATCCTCGACTACGTGTCCCTGGCCGCGGCGGGCTTCCTCGCCGACGACCCGGACCGGGGCGACAGGTACACCCGGCTCGCGCTGGAGCGCATCGGCGAGAACTCCTCGCACCGCACCTGGGACCGGTTGCGGCAGACGTACCGGCTGACCGCGCCGTACGCGGACGACCCCGCGGTCAAGGCGCTGCGCGAGGAGACCAGGGACACGCTGGCGAGGGCGCCCAAGGGGCGCACGAGCGCCATCTGACGGCAGCTCCGCTTCTCGGGGCTGCCGTACGGGGACGGGTGGGGAGAGACGGGCCGGGCCGCCGCGCGCGGTGGCTCAGCCCGTCACCTT
>NZ_JACBXC010000076.1 GCF_013870535.1 Streptomyces phytophilus
GGGCGCCGGCGTCGGCGCGCAGCCAGAGCGTCACCATGTACAGCTCGGGCACGGACAGCAGCCGAGGCTGCAGGAGGGCGGACAGCGACTCGGCCTGGCGCAGGGCGCGTTGGGTGGAGGCGACGTACGGACCCTCGGAGAAGTGCGAGAACGCCCAGCCGTCCGGCGTGATCCGCGCCTCCGCGGCGGCGACGACCCGGCCCTCGGCGGCGAGGTGGAACCGCCAGCCGGTGAGCGCCGCGTACGGCACGCCGTCCGCGGCGCCGACGCCGTCCAGGACGTGCACCGGCAGCGGGTCCGTGGCGCCCGCCTGGCCGGCCGCCGACACCGGCGCGAGCGTACGGGTCCCGCGCACCGCCGTCGAGGACTTCAGCGCGGCGTTCACGCTGCGCAGAGCCGGGGAGGGGGGCGTGAGGACGCTGAGCGGCATAGGGGTCGCCTACCTTCACAGACGTGGAGCAGAGCAGGGGGCAAGATGCGGACGGCGCTGTCTGCTAGCGGGGCCAGAGGGGACCGCATCCGTGCGAGGGGGCGCCAACTCTCTGCCTCGTTCGCGAATTTTATACGACTACCGGTGGGAGTCCTTCCGCCTAGCCGCCCGGGTGAATTCCGCAAGAGGATTCTCGGTCGCATATTCTCTGGTCTTTCCGGAAGATCGGCGAGAATCGCCTGACAGACGCGGTGACGGCCGACACCCGGGGTCGGCCGGATCTCGTCGGTGTGGGCGACCGGTCGGCGGGCCGGACCGCGCCGGCCGGACGGTGTACGGGCGGAACGCTGCCGTCCGGCGCGGCGGTCAGCGTAGCCGACGAACGGCGGCCGCGGGCGTCAGGGTCCCCGCGTCTGGGCATCATCCCGGGCAGCCGAGCCGAGGAGGAACCTCGATGGGCGAGAAGGTCGTGGCCGGCGGGTTCGACCTGTCCGACCGCCACCGCTATCGGCAGCGGCTCCGCGAGTGTCTCGCGGGGCTGGAGCGACTGCTGGAGGAGAAGAGATTCGACCGCCCGCAGAATCTGATGGGGCTGGAGATCGAATTGAATCTCGTCGGTGCGGACGGCATGCCGCGCATGATGAACACGGAAGTGCTGGAGCGCATCGCGAGCCCCGATTTCCAGACCGAGCTGGCCCAGTTCAACCTGGAGGTCAACATCGCGCCCCACCGGCTCGCCGGCCGGGTGCTCGACCAGCTCGCGGAGGAGCTGCGCACCGGGCTGTGGTACGCCGACCGGCAGGCGCGCGAGGTGGACGCCGGGATCGTGATGATCGGCATCCTGCCCACGCTGACCGGCGCGGACCTGGTCTCCGCCAACCTCTCCGAGGTGGACCGCTACCACCGGCTCAACGAGCAGATCCTCGCCGCCCGCGGCGAGGAGATCCACCTCGACATGCGCGGGGTCGAGGAGCTGACGTACACCACCGGCTCCATCGCCCCCGAGGCCGCCTGCACCTCCGTCCAACTCCATCTCCAGGTCACCCCCGGGCGGTTCGCGGACGTCTGGAACGCCTCGCAGGCGGCGGCGGCCGTGCAGATCGCGCTCGGCGCCAACGCGCCGTTCGTCTTCGGCCGCGAACTGCTCAGCGAGTCGCGGCCCGAGCTGTTCCTCCAGGCCACCGACACCCGGCCGCCGGAGCTGCGCGCGCAGGGCGTACGCCCGCGCGCCTGGTTCGGCGAGCGCTGGGTGACCGAGCCGCTGGAGCTGTTCGAGGAGAACATCCGCTACTTCCCCGCGCTGCTGCCCCTGTGCTCCGCGGAGGAGCCGCTGCGCGTACTGGACGAGGGCGGCGTGCCCGAGCTGTCCGAACTGGTGCTCCACAACGGCACCGTCTACCGCTGGAACCGGCCCGTGTACGACATCTCCGGCGGCGTCCCGCACCTGCGGGTGGAGAACCGGGTGCTGCCCGCGGGCCCGACCGTCACCGACGTCGTCGCCAACGCCGCGTTCTACTACGGGCTGGTGCGTACCCTCGCCGACGAGCAGCGGCCCGTCTGGGGCCGGATGCCCTTCGACGGCGCTGCGGCCAACTTCGCCGCCGCCTGCCGGGACGGCATCGACGCCACGCTCGTGTGGCCCGGCAGGCGGCGGCTCGGCGGGGTGGCGCGGGTGCCGGTGGCCAAGCTCGTCCTGGACGAACTGCTGCCCATGGCCGCCTCCGGGCTGGACGCCTGGGGCGTCGACCCCGCCGACCGGGACCGCTACCTCGGCGTCATCGAGGAGCGCTGCCGCCGGCGGGTCAACGGCGCGTCGTGGCAGTCGGCGGCGTTCCACCGGGCGCTGGGGCGCGGGCTCGACCGGGGCGCGGCGCTCGCGGAGATGACGCGGCGGTACGTGGAGCTGACCCGCACGGAGGAGCCGGTGCACCGCTGGCCGATGGACTGACGGCGGACCCGGCGGGGCGGGCGGCGCCCGTAGCGCTCAGGACAGGGCCGCCTTCGCGCCGGCGTCCGTCACCGCCCGCAGCAGCACCGCGTGGATCTCCTTCGGGTCCGTCACCCGGTACGACTCGCCGCCGACGGCCTTCGCGATCTGCCCGCACGCCTCGATGTCCGCCTCCGGCCCGATGCCGATGGCGATGAGGCCCACCGGGCGGTCCGGGTCGGCGGCCTCGCGCAGCCGGGCGGCGAGGTCCCCGGCGGAGATGCTGCCCGGGTCCTCGTTGGCGCCGTCGGTGAGGAGGACGACGGCGTTGAAGCGGCCGGGGGCGTACTCCTTGACCTGCCGCTCGTACGCCGCGAGCGCCGTGTCGTACAGGCCCGTCGCGCCGTCCGGCACCGGCTGGAGGCCGCCGAAGGCGCTCGCGAGGCGCTCGCGGTGGCTGGTGCCGTCGTCGGTGCGCTGGGCCAGCCGCGTGGTGCCGGCGACCTCCTCGTAGTCCTGCTCGCCCTCCAGCCGGGTGGAGAACCGCCACAGGCCGATCTCGTCCTCGCCGGTGAACTGGGCGAGCGCCTGGATGAGCGCGTTCTTCGTGACGTCCATGCGGGTCTGCCCGGGCTGGCCCGGCACGGCCTCGCCCATCGAGCCGGAGACGTCGACCACGGTGGTCAGCCGGGCGCTTTGCACCGTGACGGTCCACATGCCGAGGACCGAGGCCACCTCGTCGGGGGCCGGTGCCTCCGCGGGCGCCGCGTCGAAGGGCTGCGGGGCGGCGCCGCCGGCGGCCATCGCCAGCTCCGCGTCCAGGCGCCCCTGGGGGGAGCGGAAGCCCTGGCGGCGCAGCAGGTCGGTGGCCTTGGCGTCGGTCAGGAGCCGCTGGAAGCGGCTGGCGGCGCGGACCCGGTCCATCGCCATGGCGTCGTTGTCGACGATGGCGTACGGGTAGTCGAGGGCGACCGCGCCGCCCTCGGGATAGAACATGTCGAGCCGCCGGCCGGTGCCCGCGCCGGCGTTGTGGCGGAAGGCGGCCTGCTCGGAGAGGAACAGCGCGTCGTTGTCCCGCGGGTCGTCCAGACCGGAGTCCGGGAGCGAGGCCAGCACCGCGGTGTCGCCGGGCTCGACGCGCTCGGCGAGCAGCTTGGCGGTGGCGGCGGTACGGGTGTCCGCGTCGTCGCCGCCGGCGCGGTGCATCGCCGTCAGCGCGAGCGCGCCGGTGGCGCTCACGGCCGGGTCGGCGGTGCCCAGGCGCAGGCCGGCGTCGTCGCCCAGCGCGGCGTCCGTCAGCTCGGCCCAGCCGTACGTCTTCTCCGGCCAGCCCAGTTTGCGGGCGCCGTCCGGGAGGGTGGCCATGCCCACGGGGGAGCTGGCCAGCCGGGTCACCTCGTCGATGCTCGCGCCGCCGCCGGCGGTGACCATGCCCGTCCAGATGCTGGAGTCGGGTATCCAGACCTGGAAGCCCGGCCGCGTGTCCTTGCGGCGCAGCGACTGGGCGACCTCGGCGGCGGGCCGCGCGGTCACCTCGATGTCCAGGCAGCGGCCGTCCGACTTCAGCTCCGCCTTGCGCGCGCGTTCCGCGGTCCTGCGGACGGCGGGGGCGATGTCGGGCGAGGCGACGACGGCGAGTTCGAGGTCGGTGCCCTCGCACGGTTCGTCCTGCTGCAGCAGCCCGGTCTCCACCGCGACCAGCGTCCCCGCGCCGATCGCCAGGACGAGGGCGGTCGCGATGACCACCGCGCGGCCCCGTACGCTGCGCCGCAGCACGGCTTCGTCCGTTCCGTACGCATCGGGCAAGCTGTGTCGTCCCATGGTCGTCCCCCCGGACAGCCGCATATTGGTCTCGTGTTTTTTCCGCGACCCTAGCGACACGGTGGGGTTCATGGGGAGGGATTGACCAATTGGAGGAGCGAGTGCAGGACCAGTCCCGCCGGCTGCTGACCAGCGAAACGCTGCTGGTGCTGGCGCTGTCCCTGGGCGCGAGCGCGGTCTCGGCCCTGATCAGCTTCACCGGCTCGGTGACCCGGCCGGGCGGGCTGAAGGAGCAGTCGGCCAACCTCAACTCCTCGGCCGCGCCCGGCCGTCCCTGGCTGGACCTCGCGTGGCAGCTCTTCGGTATCACCACCTCCCTGGTGCCGGTGGCGCTGGTGGCGTACCTGCTGGTGCGCGAGCGCGCGGGCGGGCTGAGCGCGGTGGGGTTCGACCACCGGAGGCCGGGCTTCGACCTGGGCTGGGGCGCGGCGGTCGCGGCGGTGATCGGCGGTACGGGACTGGCGTTCTACCTGGGCGCGCGGGCGGCGGGGTTCAACCTGACCGTCGTACCGGAGTCGCTGCCGGACGTGTGGTGGAAGATCCCGGTGCTGATCCTCTCCGCGGTGCAGAACTCCGTGGTGGAGGAGGTCATCGTCGTCGGCTATCTGCTGCGCCGGCTGGACCAGCTGGGCTGGACCCCGGCGGCGTCGCTGGCGACCAGCTCGCTGCTGCGCGGGACGTACCACCTGTACCAGGGCATCGGCGGCTTCCTCGGCAACGCGGCGATGGGCGCGGTCTTCGTCCTGCTGTACCGGCGGTGGGGGCGCGTCGGGCCGCTGGTGGCGGCGCACGCCTTCATCGACATCGTGGCGTTCGTGGGGTACGCGCTGCTGGCGGGGAAGGTGGGGTGGCTGCCTACGGAATGAACGGCTCCGCCGCTTGTCGGCTGCTCTGCCGGGCCAATTCTCCCTGGTCCACAGTCTTGACGGTGGTCTGACAATAGATAAAGTCTAGACCAATGCCCCCCATGCAGGGAGAGACAAGATGCGCAGTCTCAAAAAGCGTGCAGCGATCGTCGCGGCGACCGTCACCCCGTTGGTCGTCCTCGCCCTCCCGGCCCCGCAGGCGAGCGCACACGGCTGGATCACCTCGCCGCCGAGCCGGCAGCAGCAGTGCAAGGCGGGCACGGTCTCGTGTGGTCAGATCCAGTGGGAGCCGCAGAGCGTCGAGGGGCCCAAGGGCCTCACGAGCTGTCACGGCGGCAACAGCCGGTTCGCCGAGCTGAACGACGACAGCAAGGGCTGGAAGGTCACGCCGGTCAGCAGGACGCAGTCGTTCAACTGGCAGATCACCGCCAACCACCGCACGAGCACGTGGCAGTACTTCGTCGGCGGCCAGAAGGTCGCGGAGTTCAACGACGGCGGCGCGCAGCCGCCCTCGCAGTTCAGCCACACGGTCAACTTCGGCAACATCACGGGCCGGCAGAAGGTCCTCGCCGTGTGGAACGTGTACGACACCGGCAACGCCTTCTACGCCTGCATCGACGTCGACATCCGGTGACGTCACAGCGGTCGTAGCGGCAGCGGAAGGCCCCCGGGGAGCGAGCGGCTCCCCGGGGGCTTCGGCATGGTCTGCTGCCCTGCTGGACAAGGACACCGTGAGAGGGGCGGCAATGGACGAAGGCACCCGGGGCGAGCTCATCGGCCGACTGGCCGAGGCGATCGGATCCGTCGAAACCGCGCACCCGCCGCGGGTCGCCGTCGACGGGCCGCCCGCCGCCGGCAAGACCACGCTCGCCGACGAACTCGCCGCGGTCCTGCGCGCGCGGGACCGCGACGTCATCCGCGCCACCGTCGACGACTTCCTCTTCCCCCGCGCACAGCGCTACCGCCGCGGCCGGTACTCTGCCGAAGCCTGCTACTTCGACGCCCACGACCACGCCGCGCTGCGCCGGTTCCTGCTCGACCCGCTGGGCCCGGGCGGCGACCGAAGGTTCCGCCACGCGGCCTACGACAGCGCCACCGACACCGCGTCGTCCCCGCCGCCCACGACGGCGCCCGCGGACGCCGTACTGCTCTTCGACGGGGTCTTCCTCCTGCGCCCGGAACTCCTCGACCGGTGGGACCTGACCATCTTCGTGTCGGTCCCCTTCGACCAGACGGTGGCCCGCGCCCGTGACCGAGGCGCAGCGCAGCCCGACTCCACGGCCGGCCTCGCCGAGATCGAACGGTCCTGGCGCGACCGCTACATCCCCGCCCAACAGCTCTACTTCGCCACGGCCCGCCCGACCGAGCACGCCGACATCATCGTGCACAACGATCGACTCGAACGCCCGACCTGGGAGATCCCACCTCACCCGTCGAGAGGCAGAATCTGACAACTGCTGCATCCGGACGGGACTCGACATGACCAAGGATCAAGGGGCGCGGCTCGGTCTGGATCACCGAGCACGACACGCTGCGGCACTTCGTGATCACGTTCCACGACGAGACTCTGGAATGTCTTGCACGAAACGGGCGTACAGAGATCCATCAGCGCAGCCTGGCCGACATCGTCGCGGTGGCCGCGAGACGAATGACCGGCGGGACGTAGGTATGTGAGGTGGAGCCCGAAACAATGTGCGCGCGGGCGAGCGGGGTGGGGACGTCGTGGTGTGGCGGGTGCACCCGCGCGTGATGCTCTTGACCGGGGTGTCCGGGACGCCGGCCGCCTGTTCCGGCCGCGGGTGGAGCTCCACGGCGAGACGGTGGTGATTGTCAATCCGCTGGTTACGGCGCTGTGAGCGCAGGTATCAGTGATCGACTATTCCTGTGCCTCGCCGAGCGGGATCACGTGGCCCCTCACGCCTGCTCAGGCTGCGGTGTCGGCTTCGGGTTGGAGTGCGGGGCCGAGTAGCAGGCCCCCGTCCAGGATGAATTCCGAGCCGGTAGCGAATGATGCGTCGTGGGAGGTGATGAAGAGCAGCAGGCGGGTGATGTCGGAGGGTTCGGCGAGGCGGGGGATGGCGAAGGGGTCGGGTGAGTAGAAGTCGGCGATGGCGGGCTGGCCTGCGACGGTGGGTTCGTTGATCAGTGGTGTGGAGACGACGCCGGGGTGGATGGAGTTGACGCGGATGTTGTCCCGGCCCAGTTCCAGTGCGGCTGTCTTGGTCAGCCCGCGCACGGCCCACTTGCTGGCGGTGTAGGGGGCGTAGAAGGCCGTGCCGGTGTGGGCCATGGTCGAGGCGATGTTGACGATGGTTCCGCCGCCGCCCCTGCGCATCGACGGAGTCACGGCCCTGATGCCGAGGAACTGGCCGGTGACGTTGACGCTGAAGGTGTGCTCCCAGGTGCGGAGTTCGGTGTGTTCGACAGGGGCCGCCGGGTTCTGGACTCCGGCGTTGTTCACCAGGATGGTGACCGGCCCGAAGTGGCCTTCGACTTCTCGTACCAGTGCCGCCCAGTCGTCCTCGCCGGCGACATCCAGGTGGACGGACAGAGCCCGGTGGCCGAGTTGGGCAGCGAGGTCGCGGCCGGCGTCGTCGTCGCGGCCGGCGATGACGACGTTCGCCCCCTCGGCGTGGTAGCCCCGTACATGGCTGGTGCCCATTCCTCCGCTGCCGCCGGTGACGATGACGGTCTGGTCCTCGAAGCGTTTCATGGTGCTTCCTTCCGGGCTTGCCTGGTGGTGAGCCGAGTGGCTCACCTCCTCTCTCAAGGTAGGGGTGGGGCTGGAGGTGAGTCAAGTGACTCACCTCGCAGTGAGGGGCATACTGGAGGGCATGACGGCACAGCCCTCGGAATACCACCGGCGCGTGGCAGCGCAGAAGCGGACGTCCATCATCGAGGCGGCGACGAAGCTGTTCCTCGAC
Source organism: Streptomyces phytophilus (assembly GCF_013870535.1). Classification (GTDB taxonomy): domain Bacteria; phylum Actinomycetota; class Actinomycetes; order Streptomycetales; family Streptomycetaceae; genus Streptomyces; species Streptomyces phytophilus. Next base: position 7,969 of record NZ_JACBXC010000076.1, read on the forward strand.
TCCGGCTACGACGGCACCTCGCTGGCCCGCATCGCGGAAGCGGCCGGAGTGTCGAGGGCGACTCTGTTCAAGCAGTTCACCACCAAGGCGGCCCTGTTCGAGGCGATCGTCACCGAATACTGGAAGGTCGACGACGCGGAGGCGCCCCTCCCCGAGCCGGGGAACCTCCGCGCAGGGCTTGAGGCCATCGGCCGCCGCTACGTGGCCCTTCTCACCCAGCCCGGCATGGCCGCCCTCTTCCGCATCGTCATCGCCGAGGTGCCGCGCTTCCCCGAACTCGGCGAGACCCAGTTCAACCTCGGCAAGATGCCCTACTTCGAATCGGTCCGGCGCTACCTGGCAGCGGAGAACGCCGCCGGCACAGCCCGGCTCGACGACGCGGAGACGGCGGCGACCCAATTCCTCGGGATGATCTCCAACTACGTGTTCTGGCCACGGATGCTGCTCGCGCACTGGGATCCCGACGACACCGCCACCACCTACGCGGTCGACCAAGCAGTGCTCACCATGCTCGCCCGATACAGCGCGCCGGAGACCCGCCACGCCTGAGACACCAGGCCCCACCCCTGCCACGGGGATGGGGCTTGCTTTGCGACTGTTGGCGATATATCGTTGACCTGTCGTAATCGATCGTAGAAGAGTTCTGGAAGAGGTGAGGTCCATGCGATCCCATGGACACGGATACGGCCCGCGTGACGGGCGTCGCTCGGCCTTCGGCGGGTTCGGTCCGCCGTTCGGGCCTCCCTTCGGGCGGGGGCGCGGTGGGCCGCGGGGGCGTGCGCGGCGGGGTGATGTGCGGGCGTCGATCCTGGCGTTGCTGAAGGACCGGCCCATGCACGGGTACGAGATGATCCAGGAGATCTCCGAGCGCAGCGGCGGTGCGTGGAAGCCGAGTCCCGGTTCGGTGTATCCCACGTTGCAGATGCTGGAGGACGAAGGGCACATCGTCAGCGCCACGGAGGGGGGCAAGAAGCTGTTCTCGCTCACCGATGCCGGGCGTGAGGAGGCCGAGTCGGGGCCCGAGGCGCCTTGGGAGGATGCCGGGCGCGGCGTCGACTGGGAGGCGTTGCAGGAGGTCCGGCAGTCGGGCTTCGCGCTTGCCGAGGCGTTTCGGCAGGTATACACCACCGGCACCGCCGAGCAGCGCCAGGAGGCGCTGGCCGTCGTCAACGAGGCTCGGAAGAAGCTCTACCTGATCCTCGCCGAGGAGAGCTGAGCCCCGGTGCCCGGTTCGGCCGGCCGGGCACCGCGGCTCAGTCGCGCCCGCGGCGGCGTCAGCGCGCCGGGCCGTCGCCCTTCGCCAGGGGCAGGGCCTCGATGCGGCCCGCGTCGCAGACCTCGCCGAGCTGCCATGCGGTGTCCGTGTGGTCGTACGTGTCGGGCGGGATGACCTGCAGCTGTGCCGGCTTCGGCCGGCAGGCGCCGCTCGCGTCGTCCGAGCCGCTGGCGACCACCGTCCAGTGCAGCCGGCTCCACGCCGAGGCGCCGGGAGTGAGTGTCTGCATCGACGGGGTGCGGCTGCTGTCGCGTACCACCTTGGTCGGGACGTCGGTGCCGTTGGCCTTGACCAGTTGCAGGCCGGTCCAGCCCCGGGTGCGGCAGGTGGCGTCCGAGTCGTTGGTGAGGACGAGCGCCGCGTAGCGGTTGCCCGCCGCCGAGTTGAGCGGGCGTACGGACGCCGACAGGTCGTCCGTACGGCACCAGCGGGCCGCGGCCGTTCCGCCGGCCGCCGCCTTCGGCTCCGCCTTGAGCGGCTCGGCCGCCGCGCCGTCGTCCGCCTTGTCGTCCTCCGCGGTGCCGGGTGCGTTGTCCCGTCCGGTGCCGTCGTCCTTGTAGGGCGCGTCCTGCTGCGCCCTGTCCCCGTTCTGCGTGCTGTCGTTGCCGTCGGCGCTCTGCACCGGCTGGGGCTTGGAGTTGCCGGCGGTGTCCGTGCGCCCTCCGTCGGAGGTCGCGCCGCAGCCTGCGGCCAGCAGCCCCGCCGCCGCGAGGGTGGCGAGGGCGATGCGGGTGCGGGCGCGGCCGGGCTGTCGTGTCATGTCTTCCCCCTGGCTGCTCGAAGTGACCAGATCGTGGGGTGTCGGTCGTTGGACCCGGGCGGGGAGCGATCGGTTCCACCCAAGGGGATTCCCCTGTGCGGAGCCGGGGATGCGCGGTCTGCCGCCGCGCGCCTCCTGTCAGCAGCAACGCGGAATGACACTCATGTACGACGCTGACATAATCGCCCGCATGCAGCAGTCTTTCGACAGGCGCGCCGGGCTCGGGCTCGCGCTGGCCTCCGCACTCGCGTTCGGCGGTTCCGGGGTGGCGGCCAAGCCGCTCATCGAGCAGGGCATGGACTCGCTGCACGTGGTGTGGCTGCGTATCGCCGGGGCCGCGCTGGTGCTGCTGCCGCTCGCCTGGCGGCACCGCGCGCTGGTACGGGAGCGGCCGGCGCTGCTCGCCGGGTTCGGCGTGCTCGCGGTCGCCGGCGTGCAGGCGTTCTACTTCGCGGCCATCGCCCGGATCCCGGTCGGCGTGGGGCTGCTCATCGAGTTCTTCGGCCCCGCGCTGGTGCTGGGCTGGGTGCGGTTCGTCCAGCGGCGGCCGGTGACCCGGCAGGCGGCGGTCGGCGTGCTCTTCGCGGTCACCGGGCTGGCCTGCGTGGTCGAGGTCTGGGCCGGTCTCGGCTTCGACGCGCTCGGGCTGCTCCTCGCCTTCGGCGCGGCGTGCTGCCAGTGCGCGTACTTCGTGCTCGCCGGGCACGGCACCGACTCCGCCGACGGCACGGCGCCGCACCCGCTGGGGGTCATCGCGTACGGGCTGATCGTCGGCGCCGTCGTGCTCACCGCCGTCTCCCGGCCCTGGAACCTCCGGTGGTCCCTGCTCGGGGAGCGCGCCGAACTGGGCGGCATGCGGCCGCCGGCCTGGACGCTGATCGTCTGGATCGTCCTGGTGACGACGGTGCTGGCGTATCTCTTCGGCGTCCTGGCGGTGCGCCGGCTCTCGCCGCCGGTGGCGGGTGTCGTCGCGTGCCTGGAGGCGGTCGTCGCGACCGTGCTGGCGTGGGTGCTGCTGGCCGAGCACCTGGGCGCGGCCCAGCTCGTGGGCGGTGCGCTGGTGCTGATCGGCGCGTTCACCGCGCAGCTCGCGTCGCCGTCGCCTTCGCCGTCGTCGGGTACGGGCTCGGGCTCCGGTGAGCGCGGCGAGCCGGTCGCCGGGAACATGCCGGGGCCGCGCGGCGGCGGCGAGGACCTGGCAGCCGACGCGCCGCCGCCGGGTCAGCCCGCGGGCAGGTAGCCGGGCGGCTCGACGCCCGGCGCCAGGTCGTCGGCCGGTACGGGCGCGCCGTACACGGGCGCGACCGGCACCACTCCCGTCCAGTACGGCAGCTCCAGGTCCTCCGGTTCGTCGTTGGGGCCGCCGGTGCGCGTCTTGACCGAGACCTCCTCGATCGCCAGCCGGATCACGGCCGTCTTGGCGAGTTCCTTGGCGTTCGCGCGCCGGGAGTCGTCGGCCCGGCCGGGGACGATGTGGTCGACGATCGCGTCGAGGGCCATGGTCCGCTCGTCGTGGTCGGTCACGGCGTACGCGTCGCCGTGCAGCACCGCGGAGCGGTAGTTGATCGAGTGGTGGAACGCGGAGCGGGCCAGCACCAGTCCGTCGACGTGCGTGACCGTCAGGCACACGGGCAGCCCGCTGTCCTCGGCCCGCCCGGCGGTGCGCAGCGGGCGGGATCCGGTGGAGCCGTGCACGTACACCTGGTCGCCGACGCGGGCGTACAGCGTGGGCAGGACCACGGGGCGGCCGTCGCGGACGAAGCCGAGGTGGCAGACGTAGCCGGCGTCGAGCACGGAGTGCACCACGGCGCGGTCGTACGACGCGCGCTCGCGGGAGCGCGTCGGCACGGTGCGGTCGGTGGGGCGGTAGGCGGCGGGGGGCGTGGTGGACACGGGCGGCTCCCTCGGTGCTCGGCGGTGCGTGTTCGGCGGTGCGTGCCGCCGGTCTGCGGCGGCGGTGTCGGTTGCGGTGTCGAGCTGCGGTGTTATTGCACTAGTGCAATAGTGTCTTTGTGCTAGGAGAGTATCGGATCGAAGGCCGGGGTGCAGCAGAGATT
>NZ_JACBXC010000760.1 GCF_013870535.1 Streptomyces phytophilus
GACTCCGCCTCGCCCACGGCCAGCAGCTGGTCCAGCTCCCGGGACGCGGCCGGGGCGCCGACGTCGGCGGCCAGCCGCAGCAGTTCGTCGGTACGGCCGCCGCGGGCGGAGACGACCACGGCCACCTCCGGGCTGCGCCGCCAGGCCGCCTCGATGCGCAGGGCGGCGCGGCGGACGCGGTCGAGCGTCTGCAACGAGGTACCGCCGTATTTCTGGACGAGCACAGCCACAGTCGTTTCACCGCCTTCGTCGACCCGGTATGCCACGACAGTAAGCGCGGTTTTCCGCACCGCCCAACTACTCACCCGAGTAGTGGCGTCGAATTCAATGGGTCACGCCATCGCGAACGGCGTTACCGCGAACACGGGATGGCGGTGCCACGCCATAAGGAATTCGCGGGCCGTGGAATTCCCGGGTGCCGCGGCCGGCGTACCCGCCGTCAAACTACTGTGTGCGCGGTAGTCGGATACTCCTCCGCAAGCAGTACTCGGATGCCCCGAACTGCCGTTATGGTGCTCGTATGAGCGCACGGCTGTCCAAGGTCTGGGCCCGGGTCAAGAGCTTGGTGATCGCGGTCTGCGTAGCGGCCGTGCTCCTGATCACCGCGCTGGCCGGCGACCACGCCGCCTCGAAACTCGACCTGCTCGGCTACGGGCTGCTGGTGACCAGCGGCCTGGCGCTGGCCGGCACCGCGCGGGCCCCGGTGCCGATACTCGCGGTGACCGGCCTGTGCGTGGTGGGCTACAACGCCGCGGGCTTCGACGTACCCGCCGTCGCCTACCTGTTCGCCGTCTACGCCGCCGTGCGCTCCGGGCACCGGATCGTCACCGTCGCGGTGAGCGTGGTGCTGGTGCTCACCCTCCCGTACGCGGTGATGGCCGCCCCCGGCGACGGCCCCGCGGACGCCTTCGCGCAGGCCCGCGGCGTACTCGAACTCGCCTGGCTGATCGCCGCCGGCGCCGCGGGCGAGGCGCTGCGGCAGGCCGAGCGGCGGGCGGACGAGGCCGAGCGCACCCGCGAGGAGACCGCGCGGCTGCGTGCCACCGAGGAACGGCTGCACATAGCGCGGGAGTTGCACGACTCGCTCACCCACCAGATCTCCATCATCAAGGTGCAGTCCGAGGTCGCCGTCCATCTGGCCCGCAAGCGGGGCGAGGACGTCCCCGAGTCGCTGCTGGCGATCCAGGAGGCCGGCCGGGAGGCGACCCGGGAGCTGCGCGCGACGCTGGAGACGCTGCGCGACGAGGACGAACAGGCCCCGGCGCACGGGCTCGACCGGGTGCCGGAGCTGGTCGAGCGCACCCACGGCATAGGGCTGCACACGACGCTCACGATCGAGGGGCAGCGGCACGACGTGCCCGAGGCCGTGGGCCGTACCGCCTACCGGATCGTGCAGGAGTCGCTGACGAACACCGCCCGGCACGCGGCGGCCTCCACCGCCTCGATCCGCATCTCCTACCGCCCCGGCGCCCTCGCCATCCGCATCGACGACGACGGCACGGCCCGGCCCGGTCCCGCGCCCAAGCCCGGCGTCGGCCTGCTGGGGATGCGCGAGCGCGTCACCGCCCTCGGCGGCAGCCTGCGCGCCGAGCCGCGCACCGAGGGCGGCTTCACCGTCCAGGCCGAACTACCGGTGGCGAGAATCCCGTGATCCGTGTGCTCATGCTCGACGACCAGCCGCTGCTGCGCAGCGGGTTCCGCGCGCTGCTCGACGCCGAGGACGACATCGAGGTGGTCGCGGAGGCGGGCGACGGCAAGGAGGGGCTGGCGCTGGCGCGCGAGTTCCTGCCGGACCTCGCGCTGGTGGACCTGTCGATGCCGGTGATGGACGGCATCGAGACGACCCGGCAGATCGCCGCGGACCCGGCCCTGGCCCACATCCACGTCGTGATCCTCACCAACTACGGCCTGGACGAGAACGTGTTCAACGCGCTGCGCGCCGGCGCGGCCGGGTTCCTGGTCAAGGACATCCTGCCCGAGGACCTGCTGCACGCCGTGCGCGTGGCCGCCCGCGGCGACGCGCTGCTGGCGCCGTCGATCACCCGCCGGCTGATCAACAAGTACGTGTCCCAGCCGCCGCTGGACCCCTCCGCCGTCCGCGGCCTGGAGGAGCTGACCAACCGGGAGCGCGAGTCCGTCGCGCTCGCCGCGCAGGGGCTGTCCAACGACCAGATCGCCGACCGCATGGTGATCAGCCCGCTGACCGCGAAGACCCACATCAACCGGGCGATGTTCAAGCTGCACGCGCGCGACCGCGCCCAACTCGTCGTCATCGCCTACGAGTCCGGGCTGGTGACCCCGCGCGGCCGGTGAGCCGCCCGGCCGGCCGGCGGCGGGGCGGCCGGGCGGTCAGATGAAGTCCATCGTCCCGGCCCGCCAGCGGTAGTGCGACTCCAGCTTGTAGTACTCGCCCCCGGGCGCCACGGCGACGCCGTAGACGAACTTGCGGTCGCCGTCCCCGGCGGGGACGCCGCGCACGAACCGCTCGATCTCCGGCTCCACCCGGACCGGCAGTGCGGCCAGGTCGGGGGTGGTCACGGCGTAGCAGATCCGCTCGATGCGCGGCGCGTCCCAGCCGACGGTGACGTAGAGGCCGAACGCCTCCCGGCCGAGCTTGAGCATGTGCGGGCTCGGCGGCGCCATGCCCAGCTCGCGGAGCGTCGCGGTGATGGTCCCGGTCTCGAAGAGGCGCGGCGGCACGTCGTTGAAGTACACGTTGAGGGTGCGGTGGTGGTAGTCGACGCCGATGACGCCCACGCGGTCGGCGAGGCCGTGCCGGGCGAAGAAGCCGGCGTGCGCGGCCAGGGCGGGCGGCATCGCCGGCAGGTCGGCGAACTTGGCGATGTCCTGGAGGTCGTCGGGGGTGAAGAAGGCGTAGACCTTCTTGAAGCCGCCGACGATCCCGAAGTCGACGCCGTGGCTGTCGACCCGGCAGCGCCCCTGCACCTGCGCGAGGACGG
>NZ_JACBXC010000761.1 GCF_013870535.1 Streptomyces phytophilus
CGCGCCGGGTTGATGCGGCCCAACTGGTCGACGGCGTCGAGATAGCGGTCGATCATCTCCGCCTCCGCGCGCGTCAGCGCGGGCAGCGGCGGCAGCTCGGGTGGCAGCACGGTCCGTCACCTCCCGTAGCGCGGCGTGCCCGTACCCTTGCGGCTCTCGGTCATCCGGTCGGCCAGCCCGTACGCGATGGCCTCCCCGGCGTCGAGGATCTTGTCGCGCTCGATGTCCTCGCGGACCTGCTCGACGGGCGTCCCCGAGTGTTTGGCGAGCAGCTCCTCCAGCAGGGCGCGATGCCGCAGCAGCTCGCGCGCGTGGATCTCCAGGTCGCTCGCCTGCCCCCGCACCGGCTCGGCGAACGACGGCTGGTGGATGAGCACCCGCGCGCCCGGCAGCACGAACCGCTTGCCGGGGGTGCCGGCGGCCAGCAGCACGGCGGCGGCGGAGGCGGCCTGGCCGAGGCAGACGGTCTCGATGTCGCTGGTGACGAACTGCATCGTGTCGTAGATCGCGGTCATCGCGGTGAACGAGCCGCCGGGCGAGTTGATGTACAGCGAGATGTCCTGGTCGGGCGCGGCGTGCTCCAGATGCATGAGCTGGGCCATCACGTCGTTCGCCGACGTGTCGTCGATCTGCGTGCCGAGGAAGACGATCCGCTCCTCCAGCAGCTTCGAGTACGGATCCTGCGTGCGCACCCCGCTGCTCGTCCGCTCGGTGAACTCCGGCAGCACGTAGCGCGCCCTGGGGCTGTCCATGGCCGTCCGCACCTCTCCCTCTCTCGGTTCGGTGGTCCTCAGTGCAAAATGTACAGGACGTACGTCCGGTTATGCTGGGAGCATGGCGTACGAAATTCCGGTGACGCAAGCGCGCGCAGAACTGGCCGACCTGATCAACCGTGTCGTCTACGGCGGCGAGCGGGTCGTGGTGACGCGCCACGGCCGGCCCCTCGTGGCCCTCGTCTCGGCCGCCGACCTGGAGAAACTCGACCAGCTGGAGAACCCGCCGGCCGAGGAGCAGGTGATCACCACCGTCTCCGGCGTCCACTCCACCCGGCCCGCCGGATCCGCCACGGGCGAACGCCGCTTCGGCATCGCCGCCGAACACCGCGCCCCCGGCACCGGCGTGAGCGGCGAGGGGGGCCCCGCCTAGCCCGGCCCGCCGCCGCGGCCTAGGTCGGCGGGCCCCGGCCCGGTGGCCGCCGGAGATCATCCGGTTGCCCGATGCCGCGCACGCGGCGTCCGGGACAGGATGCAGGCGAACCCGCCGGAAGGAGCGCACCCATGTCGTACCCGGAAGACCTCGTCTACCCCGAGCCCCGCTACCACGGTGACAGGGGCGAGGTGAACGCGACGTTCCGGCCGGCCGGCAGCCCGCCGGACCTCACCTCGCCCGGCGGCTTCACCCGCTACCTCGCCACGGAGGAGTCGACGGGCGGCGAGTTCGGGCTGTACGACGTGCAGCTCGGCCCGCGCTCGCCCGGCGCGAAGACGCACTTCCACAAGGCGATGTCGGAGTCCTTCTACGTGATCTCCGGCGAACTGGAGCTGTACGACGGCGACCGGTGGGTGACCGGAGGAAGCGGGGACTTCCTGTACGTGCCCGTCGGCGGGCTGCACGCCTTCAGGAACGTCACCGACGACCCCGTGCGCGTGCTCATGCTCTTCGCCCCGGGCGCGCCGCGCGAGGAGTACTTCGAGCGGGTGGCGGAGATGTCGCGGCGCGGCGGCGAGGAGCTGAAGCAGTTCCGCGTCCGGCACGACAGCTTCTTCGTGGAGGACTTCGAGGAGGAAGCGGGAGAAGCGGGGTAGCCGGCCCGGGACGGCCCCGGGCCGGGCGGGTCGTGGTGCGTGGGCACCAGGGGACCCCGACGCCTGGTCCGGGTGCACCAGACGAAGACGGCCACGGCAGACGATGCCCCGCCGGGCGCCGCCCGGGAGTGTGGAAAGCGTGCGGGAGTCCGCATGTTCTCCCCTTCCTAGCGGTGTCTGGAGTGATCGAGAAGTGGCGACTTTTCTCTACCGGATCGGGCGGTGGGCCTTCCGGCGGCGCCGGCTCGTCGGTGGTGCGTGGCTGGCCGCCCTGCTGCTGGCCGGGGTCGCCGCCGCCCTGGCGCCGGCCGGGGAGGAAGAGGACCTCTCCATGCCCGGCACCGAGTCGCAGGAGGCGTTCGACCTGCTCGACGAGCGCTTCCCCGAGGACAACTCCCAGGGGGCCGAGGCCCGCCTGGTGTTCCAGGCCCCGGACGGGCAGCGGGTGACGGCGCAGGAGCACAAGGCGGCCGTCGCGGACGCGCTCGGCTCGCTGGAGGGCGGCGACCAGGTCGCTGCGGCCTCCGACCCGTACGAGGCCGGCGACGTCAGCGATGACGGCACCATCGCGTACTCCACGATCACCTACACCGCCGACACCGTGGACCTGACCGGGCCGACGAAGAGCGCCCTGGAGGGCGCCGCGGACCAGGCCAGGGACGCGGGGCTGACCGTGGAGATCGGCGGCTCCGCCCTGGACGCGGAGGAGGAGCCGGGCGGGACGACGGAGATCGTCGGCGTGGCCGTGGCCGCCGTGGTCCTCGTCCTCGCCCTCGGCTCGCTCGCCGCCGCCGGGCTGTCCCTGCTGACCGCCTTCGCGGGCGTGGCCATCGCCTTCGGCCTGGTCTCGGCGCTGGCCGTACCGCTGGGCCTGACGTCCACCGTCGCCATCCTGGCGCTGATGCTGGGGCTCGCGGTCGGCATCGACTACGCGCTCTTCATCACCTCCCGGTTCCGCGACGAACTCGCCCGCGGCAGCGAGCCGGAGGAGGCCGCGGGCCGGGCGGTGGGTACGGCCGGCTCCGCCGTGGTGTTCGCCGGCGCGACCGTCTTCATCGCCCTGGTCGGCCTGGGGGTCGTCGGGATCCCGGAACTGACCAAGATGGGCATGGGCGGCGCGGGCGCCGTGGCCCTGGCCGTGCTCGTCGCGCTCAC
>NZ_JACBXC010000762.1 GCF_013870535.1 Streptomyces phytophilus
GGGTGCTGGAGTTCTTCCTGACCGGCGACGTCGCGCTGACGTCGCTGACGTACACGGTCGACGGGAGGACCACGACGCTGGAGGACGTCGCGCTGCCGTGGCGGACCGCCGTCGACATCCCCGAGTACCCGCCGTCGATCCCCTGGCGGCTGAAGTACACGCACGAGCCGGGTGACGTCGGCTACCGCGTGATGGTGGACAGGATCATGCACGGGCAGGGGGGAGACTCCGGCACCGGCCGCGAGGACGAGGGGACGGCCTGACGCCACAGACGCCGGGCCGGTGACGCGGTTTTAACGTTACGCATCAGGGGTGGCTGCCCGGTCCCGGAGTGGTTTACAACGTTGCATCTTGGTGTTGTGATGGCAGGGACGTACCCCGTCCGACCTGACGTCCTCCCCCAGGAGACCCTTCGCCATGCCCGATTCGTACGCTCCCTCCGCCCCCGCGGGGACTCCCCGGCCCGAGTACCCCCGGCCCAGTTTCGTCCGGGCGGACTGGCTCAACCTCAACGGCACCTGGCAGTTCGCCCGCGACCCCGGTGACAGCGGGTTCGAGCGCGGGCTTGCCGGGGCCGAGCTGCCCGAGCGGATCGTCGTGCCGTTCTGCCCCGAGTCGGAGCTGTCCGGGATCGGGGACACCGACTTCCACCACGCCGTCTGGTACCGCCGCACCGTGCGGATACCCGGCGAGTGGGCCGGGCGGCGGGTCCTGCTGCACTTCGGGGCCGTCGACCACGACGCCACCGTGTGGGTCGACGGGCGGGAAGTCGCCCGGCACAGCGGCGGGTTCACCCCGTTCACCGCCGACCTCGGCGATGCCGTACGGGCCGGGGAGGAGGCCGTCGTCGTCGTGCGGGCGCGGGATGCCGCGCGGGGGCCGCAGGCGCGGGGGAAGCAGTCGACCGCGTACGCCAACCACGCCTGCTTCTACACCCGCACCACCGGCATCTGGCAGACCGTCTGGCTGGAGCCCGTCGCGGACACGCACTTCCGGCGGCCGCGCATCACCCCCGACCTGGCGGCCGGCTCCTTCCACGTCGAGGTCCCGCTCGCCGGGAGCCGCACCGGCCACCGCGTCCGCGCCGAACTGCGCGACGGGCACGGCGTCGTCGCCGAGGCCGCCGTCGCGGCGGACTTCGACCTCGCGCCGCGCCTCGTGCTGCCCGTACCCGGCGAGCGGCGCCGCCCCTGGTCCCCCGAGGATCCGCATCTGTACGAACTGGTGCTGGAGCTGACCGGTCCCGACGGCACCGTGATCGACCGTGCCGTCTGCACCGCCGGTCTGCGCGCGGTGACGATCGACGGGAAGCGGATCCTGCTCAACGGCAAGCCCGTCTTCCAGCGGCTCGTGCTCGACCAGGGCTGGTACCCCGACGGCCTCATGACCGCCCCCGACGACGCCGCCCTCGTCCGCGACATCGAACTCTCCCTCGCCGCCGGCTTCAACGGCGCCCGCCTGCACCAGAAGGTCTTCGAGGAGCGCTTCCTGCACCACGCCGACCGCCTCGGCTACCTCGTCTGGGGCGAGTTCGGCGACTGGGGCGCCGGCACCGGAGCCCCCGTCGGACCCGACAACCAGCAGCCCACCGCCGGCTTCGTCGCCCAGTGGCTGGAGGCCGTCGAACGCGACTACTCCCACCCCGCCCTCATCGGCTGGTGCCCGCTCAACGAGACCCGGCAGCTGCTGACCGACCGGCAGAGCGTCCTCGACGACGTCACCCGCGCCATGTTCCTCGCCACCAGGGCCGCCGACACCTCCCGGCCCGTACTCGACGCCTCCGGCTACGCCCACCGCGTACCGGAGACCGACGTCTACGACTCGCACTGCTACGAGCAGGACCCGGAGGTCTTCGGCGAGCTGATGGCCGGGCTGCGCGCGGGCACCCCCTTCGTCAACCCGCAGGACGAGGCGGCCGGGCAGACCTGGTCGCTGCCGTACGGCGGACAGCCCTACTTCTGCAGCGAGTTCGGCGGCATCTGGTGGAACCCGGAGGACGCCGCGGCGGCGGGCGAGGACCGGCTGGTGTCGTGGGGGTACGGGCAGCGGCCGCGCGACGAGGAGGCGTTCCACGAGCGGTTCGCGGGCCTGACCGGGGTGCTGCTGGGGGATCCGGACATGTTCGGCTACTGCTATACGCAGTTGACGGACGTCTTCCAGGAGCAGAACGGGATCTACCGGTTCGACCGGTCGGAGAAGCTCGACGTGCGGCGGGTACGGGCCGCGCAGCTGCGGGCGGCGGCCTTCGAGGGAACGGCCGAGGGGGAGCCGGAGGAGGAGGGCCCGGGGGCGTAGCGCCCTGCGGACGCCTGCGCCCTCTCACGCGCTCCGCCTGACCTCCAGCCTGTGCGCCGCCACCACCTGCCGCGCCCCCCGGCCCCCGTCCGCGATCCGGTCCAGCAGCAGCCCCAGCGCCGTCCGCGCGATCTCCGCCTGCATCCCGCGCCCGAACTGCGCGGGCCGGCCCGTGACCGCCAGGTCCGTCACCACCGACACCCGCGTGCCGCCGCCGGTCTCCGTCAGCTCCCCCGTGACCGTGGCCCGCGCCGTGCCCGTGCCGCGGGCCTCCTTGCCGTTCGCCAAGAGCACCATGCGCCGGGCCGCCTCGTCCTTCTCCTGAAAGGACGCCGTCCCCCGGTAGGTGAGCGTGACCGGGCCGACCTTCACCTTCACCGTCCCGCGCACCGTCTCGCCGTCGAAGCTCTCGACCGCCGCCCCGGGCATGCAGGGGGCGATGCCCTCGATGTCGAGCAGCGCCCGCCACGCCTCGTCGGCCGGTACGGGAACGGTGAACTCGTGCCGCAGCTCCATGGCGGTCCCTTCGTCGCCGGGTTCGTCGTCATCCGCCGGCCGCCCCCCGTACCACCGCCGCCAGCCGTTCGAGCGCGGCGAGGCTGTGCCCGGCCACGAAGGCGTCGACGTGCGGCAGCACCGCGGCCATGCCGCCCGCGAGCGGTT
>NZ_JACBXC010000763.1 GCF_013870535.1 Streptomyces phytophilus
CTCCACGTCCGCCGGCCGCTCCGCGCCCCGCGTCTGCTGCGACCGCGGCTCCGCCGCCGCCGCGCCCGCCTTGCCGTACCCGGCCAGCGTCGTGACCACCGCGTCCTCGATGTCCTTCACCGAACCCGCCAGGTAGTTGTTCAGCACCACGCTGAACACCAGCTCCCTGCCGTCCGCGTCCGTCACGTACCCCGACAGCGCCGAGGCCCCCGTCAGCGACCCCGTCTTGGCGCGCGCGTTGCCCTCCGCCGGGGTGTCGCACATGCGCGTGCGCAGCGTGCCGCCCACGAAGCGGTCCTCGCCGCACGCCACCGGCAGCGACTCGTACCAGGCGCCGAACCACGGCTCGTCCTGGACCGCCGTCAGCAGCTTGACGAACTCGCGGCTCGGGATCGTGTTGCCACGCGACAGCCCCGAGCCGTCGACCTGGCGCAGGGTGGACGTGTCGACGCCCACCGACTTCAGGTACGACGAGACGCCCCGCAGGCCCGCGCTCCACGTGCCGGCGTCCGCCGTCTCCACGCCGATCGTCTTCGTCAGGATCTCCGCGTGGCCGTTGTTGGAGAGCTTCATGAACGGGACCATCAGGTCCTTCAGCGGCATCGAGCTGTGGCTCGCGACCGTGCGCGCCCGCTCCGGCGTCGCCCGCCCCAGCTGCGTCTTCCCGTCCACCTCCACGCCGTGCCGCTCCAGCGCGTCCCGGAAGACCGCCGCCGCGTAGCCCGTCGGCTCCCAGACGGTGATCCACTCCTTGGTGGCGTTCGCCTTCAGCGGGATGTTCCCGCTGACGACGATGGTGTTCGAGCCGTGCTCCCGCGAGATGCCCAGCGTGTCGCTCTCGCCCGCCGCGACCGTACGGCCCCGGTTGTCGATCTGCACGTAGCCGTTGGCCGGCGTCACCTTCACGGTCGGCCGGTCGCCCGCCGCCTTGCCGGGGTACGCCTCCACCACCACCGTGCCGGAGTCGTAGTCCGTGTCGGGGGCCACCGTCAGCGCGGAGATCTGCATCGCGTAGTAGTCCGACTCGTAGTCGGCGGACCAGCCGTTGCCGATCCGCTGGGAGTCGAAGCGGGTGTCGTCCGCGACGAGCCGGTCGACCTCGTCGACCCCCGCCGCCGCGACCTTCGCGGCCAGCGCGTCGTAGTCGGCGGCCAGCATCGTCGGGTCGCCGCTGCCGCGCAGGTACAGGTCGCCGCCCGCGGTGAGGGCGTCCGTGGACCAGGTGTAGCCGGGGCCGAGCAGCTCCATCGCCGCGGCCGACGTGGGCAGCTTGGTGTTGGAGGCGGGGGTGAGCCGGGTGGCGGCGGACTGCTCGTACAGCGTCTCGCCGCTCGCCGCGTCGGCCACGACGACGGACGCGAGCGCGCCTTCGAGGCGCTCGTCGGCGAGGACGTTGTCCAGCGCCTGCTTGAGCCCGTCGTCGTCGGGGTCCGCCCCGGCGGGGGCGCCGCCGCCGAGGCCGAGGGCGAGTAGGGCCGCCATTGCGGTGGCGGCCGGCCAAGTCCACGTACGCGCCGTCGACTTCGGGCGCCAGGGGGATCTGCTCATGACAGTGGAGCATGGCGAACCGGGACACGGGCAACAAGTACCTTGCCGCCCGTGTCATTGGTCCGACCGGTGACGAACCGGCCCGTTACTCCTGACGGCGGAAGATCTTGTTCCCCAGCCAGACCAGCGGGTCGTACTTGCGGTCCGCCGCCCGCTCCTTGAGCGGGATCAGCGCGTTGTCGGTGATCTTGATGTGCTCGGGGCAGACCTCGGTGCAGCACTTGGTGATGTTGCAGTACCCGAGGCCGTGCTCGTCCTGCGCCGTGGTCCTGCGGTCCAGCCCCTCGTCCTTCGCCGCGTCCAGCGGGTGCATGTCCAGCTCCGCGACCCGCATGAGGAAGCGCGGCCCGGCGAAGGACGCCTTGTTCTCCTCGTGGTCGCGGACCACGTGGCAGGTGTCCTGGCACAGGAAGCACTCGATGCACTTGCGGAACTCCTGCGAGCGGTCCACGTCCTCCTGCTGCATCCGGTACTCGCCCGGCGCCAGCTTCTCCGGCGGCACGAAGGAGGGGATCTCGCGGGCCTTCTCGTAGTTGAAGCCCACGTCCGTGACCAGGTCGCGGACCACGGGGAAGGCGCGCAGCGGGGTGACCGTGATGGTCTCGGCGCGGTCGAACACCGACATCCGGGTCATGCACAGCAGCCGCGGGCGGCCGTTGATCTCCGCGCTGCACGAGCCGCACTTGCCCGCCTTGCAGTTCCAGCGCACGGCCAGGTCGGGCGCCTGCGTGGCCTGCAGCCTGTGGATGATGTCGAGGACGACCTCGCCCTCGTTCACCTCGACCTCGAAGTCCTCCAGGCCGCCGCCCTCGTCATCGCCGCGCCAGACCTTGAAATGTGCGAGCTGGGGGGTCTGGGGGGGCTGCCCCTCAGAAGGCACAGTGCCGGTGGTGGGTGCCGTGGTCACTCGGTCAGCTCCTCGTCCGTCAGGTACTTCACCAGCTCGTCCTTCTCGAACAGGTCGAGCAGGTCGGGCCGGATCGGCGTCGTCTCGCGCTTCTCCAGCCGGATCTGGCCGCGCTCGGGGTCGGGGACGTCCGCCGCGGGCAGGGCGCCGCCGGCCGGGTCGGCGAGGCGGCACACCAGGTTCTGCTTGCGCCAGTCGCGGTCCATGGCCGGGTGGTCGTCGCGGGTGTGGCCGCCGCGGGACTCGGTACGCTCCCGGGCCGCGCGCGCGACGCACTCGCTGACCAGCAGCATGTTCCGCATGTCCAGCGCGAGGTGCCAGCCGGGGTTGAACTGCCGGTGGCCCTCGACGCCCGCCGCCCGGGCGCGTACCCGGAGGTCGCCGAGGCGGTTCAGGGCCTCGCTCATCTCCGCCTCCCGGCGGATGATGCCGACCAGGTCGTTCATGGACTGCTGCAGCTCCTGGTGGAGCGTGTACGGATTCTCCGGCGGCC
>NZ_JACBXC010000764.1 GCF_013870535.1 Streptomyces phytophilus
GAGCACGGCCTCCAGCACCAGGGCCAGCACCGCCACCAGGAAGGCGCCGGCCACCACCATCGGGGTGTTGTACGTCCGGAAGCCCGCGGTGATGATCCGGCCGAGCCCCCCGCCGCCCGCGATGGCCGCCAGCGTGGCCGTCGCGACCACCTGGACGGTCGCGGACCGCAGTCCGGTCATCACCAGCGGATAGCCCAGCGGCAGCTCCACCCGGCCCAGCAGCTGCGGCCCGGACATGCCCATGCCCCGCGCCGCCTCCACCACGTCCCGGTCGGCCTCGCGGATGCCCACGTACGCGTTCGTCAGCAGCGGCGGCACCGCGAAGAGCACGAGTGCGATGACCGTCGGCCAGTCACCGTGCATCCGCAGCGGCGTGAGCATGAGCAGCCCGAGCACCGCGAGGGTGGGCACGGCCCGCCCGACGTTCGAGATGTTGATCGCGAGGGTGCCGCCCTTGCCGATGTGGCCCAGCCAGAACGCGATCGGCAGGGCGATGGCGCAGGCGATGGCCAGCGACATGCCCGTCAGGTACAGATGCTCGCCCAGCCGCACGCCGATGCCGGTCGGGCCCGACCAGTTCGACCCCGTGGTCAGCCACGTCCACGCGTCCGCGACGGTGCCCATCAGGCCGCCTCCTTCTGCCGCCCGGCGCTCCTCGCCCGGAATCTGCCGCCGCCGCTCCGCCGCCGCGCCCGCGTCCACGGCGTCAGCAGCCGCTGGAGACCCAGGAGCAGCAGGTCGGCCAGCACGGCGAGCAGCACGCACAGCACCGACGCCGTGAGCACCTGCGCCTTGAACAGGGTGCGCATGCCGTCGACGATCAGGTTGCCCAGGCCGCCGTAGCCGATGATGCCGCCGACCGTCGTCATCGCGATCGTCGACACCGTCGCCATCCGCAGCCCGGCCATGACGGCGGGCAGCGCGAGCGGCAGCTCGACGGCGAACAGCAGCCGCGTCTGCCCGTACCCCATCCCGCGCGCGGCCTCGCGGGTATCCGCCGGTACGGAATCGAGGCCCGCCAGCAGATTGCGGATGAGGATCGTCAGCGAATAGAGCACGAGGCCGGTGACGACCACGGACGCCGAGATGCCCATGAGCGGGACCAGCAGGGAGAACATGGCGAGCGACGGAACTGTGTACAACACCGTCGTCAGGCCGAGCACGGGGCCGGTGAGCACCCGCCAGCGGCGGGCGATCAGGGCCAGCGGGAAGGAGACCAGCAGGCCGATGCCCACCGACGCCAGCGTGATCCAGACATGCTGGACCGTGGCGTCGACGAGCTCGTCGCTGCGGCTGCGGACGTATTCACCGCAGATCCACTCGTTCGCTGCCAGGCAGCCGGAGGCTTTCACGCCACCGCTCCTTCCCGTAGGCAGCTCTATTAGACCCTCCTCCACTGACACCGGGAGCCCCGGGCGGTGCAGAATGAGGAAACATGATCCGATTCGAGCACGTGACCAAGCGGTACCCCGATGGGACTACCGCGGTGGACGACTTGTCGTTCGACGTAGCCGCGGGCGAACTGGTGACCCTCGTAGGCCCGTCCGGCTGCGGCAAGACCACCACCCTGAAGATGGTCAACCGGCTCATCGAGCCCACCGTCGGCCGTATCGAGGTCGACGGGCAGGACATCATGGCCACCGACCCCGTCGAGCTGCGCCGCCATATCGGCTACTGCATCCAGAACGTCGGCCTCTTTCCGCACAAGAACGTCCTCGACAACACCGCCACCGTGCCCCACCTACTGGGCACGCCGCGCGAGAAGCGGCTCAAGCGGGCGGCCGAGCTGCTGGAGCTGGTCGGCCTCGACCCGCACGAGCACGGCCGCCGCTACCCCGACCAGCTTTCCGGCGGCCAGCGCCAGCGCGTCGGCGTGGCGCGGGCGCTGGCCGCGGACCCGCCGGTGCTGCTGATGGACGAGCCGTTCGGGGCGGTGGACCCGGTGGTGCGCGAGCATCTGCAGAACGAGTTCCTCAAGCTGCAGGCGCGGATGCGCAAGACCGTGCTCTTCGTCACACACGACATCGAGGAGGCGGTACGGCTCGGCGACCGCATCGCGGTCTTCGGGACCGGGAAGGTCGAGCAGCTCGACTCGCCCGCGGCGGTCCTGGGCGCGCCCGCGACCCCGTACGTGGCCGACTTCGTCGGCGCCGACCGCGGGCTGAAGCGCCTGTCGGTGACGGAGATCGAGCGCGACGACCTGGAGCAGCCGCCGGTGGTCCGGCTCGACGACGACGCGCGGAGTGCCGCGGCGGCGCTGCGGGACGGGGGCTCGCGGTGGGCCGTCGTGCTGGACGGCGCCGGCGAGCTGCACGGGTGGGTCGGCGCGGACGAGATCGCCAAGGGCGGTGCCGTGTCGGACTACGCGCGGCGGATGGACGCCTGGCTGCCGCTGGGGGCGAGCCTGAAGAAGGCGTTCGCGACGATGCTTCAGTACGACGCCGGGTGGATCGCCGTGGTGGACGACGAGGAGACGGGGCGGTTCGCCGGCGTCCTGACGCCGGCGAGCCTGCACGAGGCGCTGCGGCGGTCGATCGATGCGGACGCGCGCGCGGTGGCGCGGGCGGAGGTGGAGCTGGACTCGCTGCCGCAGCTGTGAGGCGCTGCCGCGGGGGCGAGGGAGCGGCCGTACGGGCACGGGTTCAACGGGCACGGGTTCAACGGGCACGGGTTCAACGGGTACGAGCCCGGGCGGCGCGAGCGGCGGTGCGTACGGCACGGCCCGAGCGCCGCGCAGCCGCGCCGGACACCGGGCGACCCGCGCCGGGCGCCGGGCGCGTACGGGCCCGCGGCGTCAGGGGAGTACCGGCTCGATCCCCACGTGGTGGGCCAGCCATGTGAAGCCGCCGAGCCCGGCCGGGTCGAGGAGTTCGGCCGCCTGTCCCGCGACGGCGAGCCGCCGCAGGTAGCCGGGCGGGTCCGCCGACGCCAGCGCCAGCGG
>NZ_JACBXC010000765.1 GCF_013870535.1 Streptomyces phytophilus
CCGAACCCGGCGGTGATCGCGCACCGCGGGGCCAGCGGCTACCGGCCGGAACACACCCTCGGCGCGTACCAGTTCGCGCTGGACATGGGCGCCGACGTCATCGAGCAGGACCTCGTGCCGACCAAGGACGGCCACCTCGTCTGCCGCCACGAGAACGAGATCGGCGGCACCACCGACGTCGCGGACCACCCGGAGTTCGCCGCCCGCAGGACCGCCAAGACGGTCGACGGCGCGGAGATCACCGGCTGGTTCACCGAGGACTTCACCCTCGCCGAGCTGAAGACGCTGCGCGCCACGGAGCGCATCCCGGACGTACGGCAGCGCAACACCCTCTACGACGGCCGCTGGGAGGTGCCCACCTTCGAAGAGGTGCTCCAGTGGGCGGAGCGGCACCGGCGCGGCACCGGCCGGCCGGTGTGGCTCCACGTGGAGACGAAGCACCCCACCTACTTCAGGTCCATCGGCCTGGAGCTGGAGAAGCCGCTGGCGCGGCTGCTGCGCCGCTACGGCCGGGACAGGAGCAACTCGCCGGTCTTCCTGCAGTCGTTCGAGCCCACCAGCGTCGAGCGGCTCGCCGGGCTCGTCCGCTCGCCGGGCGTCGTGCTGCTCGGCGGGGCGTCCTCGCGGCCGTGGGACTTCGTCGAGGCGGGCGACCCGCGCACCGTCGCCGACCTGGTCACGCCCGAGGGGCTGGCGTGGATCGCGGGCTTCGCCAAGGGCCTGGGACCGACGCTCGACCTGATCATCCCGAAGGACTCCGCCGGCAGGCTGCTGGAGCCCACGGCGCTCGTCCGCGACGCGCACGACGCCGGGCTGGTGCTGCACCCGTACACGATGCGCAACGAGAACAGCTTCCTGCCCCTCGACTTCCGCACGGGCACGGACACGGCGCAGTACGGCGACGCCTTCGGCGCGTTCCAGGTCTACTTCGAGACGGGCATCGACGGCATCTTCACCGACAACCCCGACACCGGGCTGCTCGCCCGGGACGACTTCCTCGCACGGGGCTGACCCGCCGGCGGGCGCCGCCGGTCACCGGCGGCCCCCGCCGGCCGCGCCCGCTCTCACGTACCGGACATCTCGGGTGAGTTGGCAATATCACAGGGATGCCCGGGCCCCGTCCGTAGCCATGGCGCGATCGCGCCGCGCAGAATGCACACGGCGGAGGTTGCGCCGGGTGAAGTGCGGGGAAACACGCGGTAGGCCGCAAGTTCTTGCGGTCTGTCTACTGGGTGCATTGAGGAGGCGGGCGCGGCATGGGCAAGAGTGTGACGATCACGCCGGCGACGAACGACGACGCCGAGCAAGTCCTGAAACTCCAGTACCTCTGCTACCAGGCCGAGGCCGCGCTGTACGGGGACTACCGCATACCCCCGCTCACCGAGACCCTCGACGAGATGCGCGCGGAGTTCGACCGCGGTGCCGCCGTCGTCGCCCGCCTCGGCGACGAGGTCGTCGGCGCCGTCCGCGGCACGGTCGAGGTGAACGGCACCGCCGTCATCGGCCGGCTCATCGTGCACCCCCGGATGCAGGGCCACGGCCTCGGCGCCCGGCTGCTGCTCGCCATGGAGATCCGGCTCGCCGAGGGCGGGGACCCGGTCGAGCGGTTCCAGCTCTTCACGGGGCACCGCAGCGAGGCGAACCTGCGGCTGTACCGGCGGCTGGGCTACGAGCCGGTGGGCACGGAGAAGGTCAGCGCGCGGCTGAGCCTGGTCACTTTGGAGAAGGCTCCGCAGGGCGCCCCCGCCCGGGCTGCCTCCTGAGCCACCACAGCCCGATGACGGGCAGGATGACCGGCAGGAACAGGTAGCCGCGGCCGTAGTCGGACCACACGGTCTGGTCCGGGAACTCGGACGGCTGCACCTCCGTCCACGTGCCGATCGCCAGTACGCCGACGAGCTCGGCGGTGATGCACACCAGTGCGAGCCGCCGCGCCGTCTCACCGCCGCGCGCGAGGGCGGCGGTGATGAAGACGTAGACGACGGCGGCCAGCGCGGACAGCACGTACGCGAGCGGCGCCTCGTCGAACTGCGTGCTGAGCTGGTAGACGGCCCGCGACGTGGCGCCGACGGCGAAGACGCCGTAGAGCGCGAGGATCAGCCGGCCGGGCCCGTTGGACAGGCCGCCCTGCCCGCGCTCGCGCGGCTCCCCGGCCGCCGTCCGCTCAGCCACCGGTGCCGGCCCAGATGTCGTGCAGCCGCACCTGGAGCACCGCCAGGACGAAACCCCCGGCGGCCACCGTCGCCGAACCCCAGCGGCTGCGCTCCGTGAGCGAGAGCAGACCGGTCGCGGGCACCGCGAACGCCGCGGCGAGCAGATAGGCGACGAACACCGCCGTGCCCTCGTCCGGGTCCTCGCCGCGGCCGAGCTGCACCAGCCCGACGACCACCTGGGCCAGCGCGAGGAGCGTCACCGCGGCCATACCGGCGAAGTGCCAGTCCTTCGTGGACTGATCCTTGACGGCGGCGTACCCGCACCAGGCCGCGAGAGCGAGCGCGGCCACCGCGACCGCGATCGTCAAGGGGAGGAACATGACTCGACCTTACTGCGTCGCCCCGCACCCCCCGATCCGGGTCCCGGCACGGTCCGTACGCGTCCGGCCACCCGCCCCCGGCCGTGGCGTTGACCACAGCGCCCACCCCGCGGCCCCACGCCGGCCGCCTCGCCCGGCGGCGTAACCGTGCAGGTCACAGCGGTGTACGGGGGCGTCCGCGGCCGTCCGTCCAGGGCTGTCCGCAATGCGGACAGCGATCCCGGCCCGCGCCGGCGATCTGTTTTACTGGCCCGCATGACCACGACGAGCAGCCGCACCTGTGCGACCGAGGCGATGAACGTGCCGCCCGGTGCTCGTTGTATGTGTCGAATGCACCCCTGAGGGCCCCCGCCACGAGACTCACGCCCCGAAGCGAGTCCGCGGGCCGCTCCGCCGCCGTG
>NZ_JACBXC010000766.1 GCF_013870535.1 Streptomyces phytophilus
CCCGCGCTGGTGTTCCTGATCGCCGTCACCCAGCTCCCGTTCGTGGCGACGCTGGTGATCTCCCTCTTCGACTGGAACTCCCTGCGCCCGGACGACCGCAGCTTCGCCGGCCTCGACAACTACAGCGAGGTCGCGAGCGACGAGAGCCTGCGCGAGTCGGTGGCGACCACGGCGCTGCTGACCGCCGCGGTCGTCCTGGTCAGCGTCGTGCTCGGGCTGCTCATCGCGCTGCTGCTGGACCGGGCGTTCCCCGGCCGGGGCGTGGTGCGCACCCTGCTCATCGCGCCGTTCCTGCTGGTGCCGGTCGCGGCCGCGCTGCTGTGGAAGCACGCGCTCTACAACCCCGAGTACGGCCTGTTCAACGGCGCCATCACCCGGGTCGCGGAGCTGTTCGGCGACGACACGCCGCCGCAGCCCGACTGGGTGTCGGACATGCCGCTGATGGCCGTCGAGGCGGCGCTGATCTGGCAGTGGACCCCGTTCATGATGCTGATCCTGCTGGCCGGGCTGCAGAGCCGGCCCACCGAGATGGTGGAGGCGGCCAGGCTGGACGGCGCCACCAGCTTCCAGATCTTCCGCTACCTCACGCTGCCCCACCTGCGCCGCTATCTGGAACTCGGCGTGCTGCTGGGCTCGGTGTACATCGTCCAGAACTTCGACGCGGTGTTCACCATCACCTCGGGCGGGCTGGGCACCGCCAACCTGCCGTACACGATCTACCAGACCTTCTACCAGGCGCACGAGTACGGGCTGGCCTCCGCCGCCGGCGTGCTCGTGGTCATCGGCTCCATCGTCATCGCGACCTTCGCGCTGCGCGTCGTGTCGTCCCTGTTCCGGGAGGAGGCGTCCCGCGCATGACCACGACCACGGCGACGGCCCCGAAGCCGGCCCGCACCCCCCGAGCCGCGCTGCCGCCCGCCCTGCGCCGGGCCCGGCGCCGCAGCGCCGGACTCGGGCTGCTGGCCTGGCTCGTCGGCATCGCCTTCTTCCTGCCCGTGGCGTGGATGGTGCTCACGTCCCTGCACGCGGAGACGGACGCCGCCGCCAACCCGCCGGCGGTCGCCGCGTCCCTCACGCTCGACGGCTACCGCACGTTCTTCGGCTCCGGCGGCGGCCCCAGCCCGTGGCCCGCGCTGCTCAACTCGCTGATGGCGAGCCTGTTCTCGACCGCGCTGGTGCTCGTGCTGGCGCTGCCGGCCGCGTACGCGCTGTCCATCCGGCGCGTGAAGCGCTGGACCGACGTGCTGTTCTTCTTCCTGTCCACCAAGATGCTGCCGGTCGTCGCCGGGCTGCTCCCGATCTACCTGTTTGCCAAGAACACGGGGATGCTCGACAACATCTGGCTGCTCGTCCTGCTCTACACGTCGATGAACCTGCCGATCGCGGTGTGGATGCTGCAGTCGTTCCTCGCGGACATCCCGGTCTCGATCGTGGAGGCCGCGCAGATCGACGGCGCCCGGCTCACCACCGTGCTGACCCGGGTGATCGCCCCGGTCGCCGGGCCGGGCATCGCCGCCACCTCGCTGATCTGCTTCATCTTCAGCTGGAACGAGATGCTGTTCGCGCGGGTGCTCACGGGGGTGACGGCGGAGACCGCCCCCGTCTTCCTCACCCGCTTCATCACCAGTCAGGGGCTCTTCCTCGCCCAGGTCTGCGCCGCCTCCGTCGTCATCTCCCTCCCGGTGCTCGCCGCCGGGTTCGCCGCCCAGGACAAGCTGGTCCAGGGCCTGTCCCTAGGAGCCGTCAAATGAGGGCCGCCGTCATCGAAGCCCCCGGCACGGTCACCGTGACCGACGTCCCCGACCCCTCCCCCGGCACCCGCGAGGTCGTGGTGGACGTCGCGGCGTGCGGGCTGTGCGGAACGGATCTGCACATCCTGCAGGGCGAGTTCGCGCCCACGCTGCCGGTGGTGCCGGGGCACGAGTTCGCGGGCGAGGTCGTCGGCATCGGCCGCGACGTCACCGAGGTCGCGGTCGGCGACCGGGTGGCCGTGGACCCGTCGCTGTACTGCCACGAGTGCCGCAAGTGCCGTACGGGCCACGGCAACCTGTGCGACCGGTGGGGCGCCATCGGCGTCACGGTGGCGGGCGGGGCGGCGGAGTACGCGCTCGCGCCGGTCGCCAACTGCGTCC
Source organism: Streptomyces phytophilus (assembly GCF_013870535.1). Taxonomy (GTDB): domain Bacteria; phylum Actinomycetota; class Actinomycetes; order Streptomycetales; family Streptomycetaceae; genus Streptomyces; species Streptomyces phytophilus. The sequence continues at coordinate 2,133 of NZ_JACBXC010000766.1, forward strand.
GGCTGCCCGACCACGTACGCACCGAGGACGCGGCGCTGATCGAGCCGCTGTCGTGCGCGGTGCGCGGCTACGACGTGCTCAACACCAAGCTCGCCGCCCATGTGCTGATCTACGGCACGGGCACGATGGGGCTGATGATGCTGGAGCTGGCCAAGCGGACCGGCGCCGCAGCGGTGGACGTGGTCGACCTCAACCCCGAGCGGCTGGCCACCGCGCAGAAGGTGGGGTGCAGCCGCGCCGCGGCCTCGCCGGCGGAGTTCGGGCAGCCGGACGGCTGGGACGTCGTCATCGACGCCACCGGGAACGCGGCGGCGATCCAGGACGGCCTGGGGCGGGTCGCCAAGGCCGGCACGTTCCTGCAGTTCGGCGTGGCGGACTACGCGACGACGGCCACCATCGAGCCGTACCGCATCTACAACCAGGAGATCACCATCACCGGCTCGATGGCCGTGCTGCACAGCTACGAGCGCGCCGCGGAGCTGTTCGCCGCGGACGTGCTCGACCCCGAACTGCTCATCAGCGACCGGCTGCCGCTGGAGCGGTACCCGGCCGCCCTGGAGCAGTTCGCCGCGGGCAAGGGCCGGAAGATCGTGGTGGTGCCGTAACCGGCGGGACCGGTGTGGGCGCCGTGTGAGACAAGTCTCAGGCGGCGCCCATTTATGCGGATTCAGTACGCTACGGCGGCAGTTGCCCGCTGGCAGACTGGGGCGATGCAGGCAGATCCCTCCATGCCCCGGAAGGACGGCGAGGTCAGGTGGCCATGACGGACTGTCCGGCCTGCGGCCGGTGGCACGAC
>NZ_JACBXC010000767.1 GCF_013870535.1 Streptomyces phytophilus
GGCTGCGGGACCCGCAACTGGACAAGTGGCTGGCCGGATTTGCCGCCCGCCCGCTGCCGCGGCACGCGCTGCACGGCGACTACTACCACGGCAACCTGCTCGTCGACCGCCGCGACCCGGCGCGCATCGTCGCCGTCCTCGACTGGGACGAGTCGTTCGTCGCCCGGCCCGAGGTGGAGGTGGGCAGCGCGGCGCTGGAGTTCGCCGACGAGTTCTGCGAGAACCCGGCGGACGCGCGCCGCTTCGCCGACGCGTACCGGGAGGCGGGCGGGACCGCCGAGGTGCTGGACGACGAGACGCTGACGCAGCTGATGCGGCACCGCCTGCGGCGCGAGGGCGTGTACTTCGCGCTCGCCGTCGCCCGGGGCGTCCAGCACGACGACGAGGACCTGGAGTACCACCGGCGCCGGATGGAGGCGTTCGCCAGGCTCCGCCCGTGACCCGCCCGGCCCCGGCGGGCTGCCCCGCGACTGGAGCCGGGCGGGATGCCTCGGGGGGTGCGCCGCGGCCGGTCGCCGCACCGGCTGAGTACGACCGCCTACCCCGGTCTGAGTACGCCAGCGGTTACCCGCCGCGCCCGGCGCCGGAACCGTGGACGCATGCGCCGACTGCTGCTGCTCGCCCCGCTGTTGCTGTTCACCGCCGGCTGCGGGGTGGTGCAGTCCTCCGAGGACGAGGCGACGGACGCCGCACGGGAAGCGGCCGGGAAGGCGGGTGAGCGGCTCTATAGCCAGCGCCCGCGCACGGCGGAGGAGGTCGGGCGCTTCGCTTCCGGCCTCGACGGGGTGGAGGTCCTGCGGGTGACGGGTACCTCGACACACGACGGGGACGGCGTCGACGTGGTCGTCCGCACGTCCGGCTCGGCGCCCGACGGCTGGTTCGACCCTCAGGAGATCGTCGTGCGGCGCTGTTTCACGGTGCGGGTGTCGCCCAAGTCGCAGTGGGGAGAGGATCCCCGTGACGCGGACTGCCCCGACGGCCCCCCGCTGGCCTTCGCCCCGCCACCCGCACCGCCCCGGCTGCCGTACGAGGAGCTGAGGGCGGAACTTCCCCGGGTGCCCGAGGACGGCCGGGCGGACGAGGCTAAGGTGCGCCGTGCGCTCGCCGCCCTGGACCTGCATCCGGCGATCCTCACCGAGGTGATGGCGGAAGGCGGCCGGGTCGGCGTCCTCCTGTCGGTGGAGGGCAACGGCTTCGACGCGCAGGACTGCCTGCTCGCCCGCGTGGCCCCCGGCGCCACAGAGGTGTGGGTGCCGCCCCGGATCCAGCGGATGGCCGGAGAGGGCGGCTGCTCCGTCGGCAACGCCCTGGACCCGTATCCGTCACCGCACTGAACGGGGCGCCCGGCACCGGCGAAAGCCGCCCCCGCTTTCCGCCTCCCCGGGCGGAGGCCGTGCCTGCGGGCTGCCGCCGAGCAGGACCCCTCCCCAACGAGTTGTCCGCGGTGCGGCGGCGAACTAGGTTGCCGAGATGGACCAATTCGCACCCTCCTGGGCGGCGCTGCGCGCGGCCGTCGCCGACCTGGGCGACGAGGACTTCGCGCAGCCCTCCGGCTGCACCGGGTGGCTCGTCCGCGACCTCGTCTGCCACTTCGTGATCGACGCGCAGGACGTGCTCATCACCCTGGTCACCCCGGCCGGCGGCGAACCGACGGCCGACGCGGCGGGCTACTGGCACGTGGGCGGCGAGCCGCCCACCGGCGAGGACCCCCTCGACGCGCTCACCGTCCGGATGGCCGCGGCGTACGAGGACCCGGCGCTGCTGAAGTTCCACCTCGACGACGTCGGCTCCGCCGCCGGCCGCGCGGCGCAACTCGCCGACCCGGCACTGGTGGTGAGCACGCAGGACATGGTCCTCACGGCCGGCGACTACCTCGCGGCGTACGTGCTGGAGTGGACCCTGCACCACCTGGACCTGACCGCCCGCCTCCCGCACGTCCCCGGCCCGCCCGCGGCGGGCCTGGCGGAGTCCCGGGCGCTGCTGGAACGGATCGCGGGCGCGGCGTTCCCCGAGTCCTTCACCGACGCGGACGCCCTCCTGGTCGCCACCGGCCGCCGCACCCCCACGGAGGCGGAGCGCACGGCCCTCGGCCCGTCGGCGGCGAAGCTCCCCCTCATCCTGGGCTGACCGGGCCGGCCGCCGGCCGTCGCTGCCGCCCGCCGCCTATGTGGTGCCGATACGGGTCCGGATGTCGTCCGGCAGCGGGCAGACCTCCTCCCGCGGCAGCAGCGCGGCGGCCTCCTCCCGCCTCTTCTCCCGCAGCAGCGAGCGCACTTCGCGCGCGAGCGGCGTGACGTCCTCGATCCCGCGGATCCACTCGCCGACGTAGCACCCGACCGCGGGCCCGGAGAGCCCGATCTGAATCGCCCGGTGCGCCAGCGGCCGCAGCGCCATGTCCCGTTCCGGATCCCACTGGACACGCACCGGGCCGGCCTTCTTCGCCGCCGGCCAGTCGTCGCGGGTGGCGTGCAACCGGCTGTCGTGATGGCTCAGGCAGGAGTGGCGCAGCGCCCATTCGAACCCCTGCCGGGTGATCTCCACGGCCAGCACCCGCTCCTGCCCGGGCTTCTCGGCCCACCCGCAGCGGTACATCATCCACAGGAACGACGGCTTGATCCAGGTCATCCGCTCCCGCTTGAACGGCGCCACGAACGTCCCCGCCCGCAGCGCGGGCTCCGCGATGGCGGGCCCGTACGCCTGGTAGACGGTGAGCGTGTCCGCACTCTGCTTCGCACGGACCTCCCGCGGTGCGGCCGTCACTCGGGGGACTCCTCCGCGTGCACGGCGGATTCCGTCAGGAACTTCGCCGCGGTCGTCGTGAAGCGGGCCGGGTCGTCCAGCCACGGGTGGTGGCCGGCGGCGGGCTGGACGGCGTAGGTCGCGTGCGGGAACAGCGCCGCGTACCGCGCCATCGCCGGGGGCGG
>NZ_JACBXC010000768.1 GCF_013870535.1 Streptomyces phytophilus
GAACTCGCCGGCCGCGCTGCGCGCCTCCAGCACGCCGTCGGTGGTCAGCAGCAGCTCGTCGCCCTCGGCGAGTGCCATCGTGGTCTCCTCCGCGTCCGCGAGGGACCTGGACAGCCCCAGGCCCAGCGGCGGGCCGCCGTGCAGGTCGGTCTCGCGTACGCGCCCCGCGGCGCTGCGCAGCAGCGGCGGGGGGTGGCCGTGGTTGAGGGCCCGGCACAGCCCCTCCGCGGAGATCGTCAGCAGCAGGACGGTGGCGAAGCTCTCGGAGCCGCCGTCGCGCGCCAGGCTGCGGTCCATGCGGGCGGCGATCCGGTCCAGCTCCGGCTCCTCGTACGCGGCCTCGCGGAAGACACCGATGACCATGCCGGTGGTGGGGACGACGCCGAGGCCGTGGCCGCGTACGTCGCCGATGACGACGCGCACGCCCCAGCGGGTGCTGATCACCTTGTAGAAGTCGCCGCCGATCATCGCGTCGTCGGCGGCGGAGCGGTAGGAGTGCCCCACGTCCAGCGGGCCGGCGCGGGCGGGCGGCGCGGGCAGCAGGGCCTGCTGGGCCACGTGGGCGACGCGGGAGACGCTCGTGAGCCGCTGCTCGCGGGCGAGGCGCTCGCTGTAGACGACGAGCCCGACCACGGTGGCGCAGCCGACGGCAGCGAGGCCCGACCAGAAGCCGAGGTCGAGCGACTTGAAGTTCCACCAGCTCAGCGCAGTACCGAGGACCAGCGCCACCGCGCCGGCGACGAGGATGGCCCGCCGCGTGCCGTTGACCGCGACGAACACCGGCACCACGGCGAACAGTGCCTCCAGCGTGTGGCCCTGCGACGCCGTGACGTCCACGACTGTGGCGCCCGCGAGGAAGACCCCCGCGACCCAGTAGGAGGCCCCGCGCAGCGACCGCATCTCTCCAGGCTGCCGCGCGGGACCCCGTCCCGCGACTCGAACGCCGCCGAACGCCGCAGGTCAGCGCCCCCGCAGCGCCCGGTAGGCGTCGACCAGCGCGAGGGTCGAGCCGTCCAGACCCTCGACCTCCGTGCCGTCCGCGAGCGCCGGCTCCAGCCGCTTGGCCAGCACCTTGCCCAGCTCGACGCCCCACTGGTCGAAGGAGTCGATGTCCCAGACGGCGCCCTGGACGAACACCTTGTGCTCGTACAGGGCGACGAGCTGCCCCAGCACCGACGGCGTGAGGCCGTCGGCCAGGATCGTCGTCGTCGGGTGGTTGCCCGGGAACGTGCGGTGCGGCACCTGCGCCGCGGGTACGCCCTCGGCCGCCACCTCCGCCGCCGTCCTGCCGAAGGCGAGGGCCTGGCCCTGGGCGAAGAGGTTGGCCATCAGCAGGTCGTGCTGCCCGGCCAGCTCGTCCAGCTCGGCGACCGGCCGGGCGAAGCCGATCAGATCGGCGGGGATCATCTTGGTGCCCTGGTGCAGCAGTTGGTAGTACGCGTGCTGTCCGTTGGTGCCGGGCGTGCCCCACACCACGGGCCCGGTCTGCCAGCCGACCCGCTCGCCGCCGCGGTCCGTGGCCTTGCCGTTGGACTCCATGTCGAGCTGCTGGAGATAGGCGGTGAACTTCGACAGGTAGTGACTGTACGGGAGCACGGCGTGGGACTGCGCGTCGAAGAAGTTGCCGTACCAGACGCCGAGGAGGCCCAGCAGCAGCGGCGCGTTCTCCTCCGGCGGCGCGGTGCGGAAGTGCTCGTCGACCAGCCGGAAGCCGGCGAGCATCTCGCGGAAGGCGACCGGGCCGATGGCCACCATCAGGGACAGGCCGATGGCGGAGTCGTACGAGTAGCGCCCGCCGACCCAGTCCCAGAACTCGAACATGTTGTCCGTGTCGATGCCGAACTCGGCGACCTTCGCGGCGTTGGTCGACAAAGCGACGAAGTGCTTGGCGACCGCCTCCTCGCCGGCGCCCAGGCCCGCCAGCAGCCAGCGCTTCGCGGCGGTGGCGTTGGTGATCGTCTCGACCGTGGTGAAGGTCTTGGAGGCGATGACGAACAGCGTGGTCTCGGGGTCGAGGTCGCGCACCGCCTCGTGCAGGTCGGCGCCGTCGACGTTGGAGACGAAGCGAACGGTCAGGTCCCGCCGGGTGTAGGCGCGCAGCGCCTCGTACGCCATGGCCGGACCCAGGTCGGAGCCGCCGATGCCGACGTTGACGACGGCGCGGACCGGCTTGCCGGTGTGGCCGCGCCAGTCGCCGGAGCGGACCCGGTCGGCGAAGGTGGTCATCCGGGTCAGCACGTGGTGCACGCCGGGCACCACGTCCACGCCGTCCACCTCGACGGACTCGGCGCTGGGCGCACGCAGCGCGGTGTGCAGCACGGCGCGGTCCTCGGTGATGTTGATCTTCTCGCCGCGGAACATGGCGTCGCGCAGCTCGGCGACACCGGTCGCGGCGGCCAGTTCGCGCAGCAGGCGCAGCGTCTCTTCGGTGACGAGCTGCTTGGAGTAGTCGAGGTAGAGATCGCCGACGCGGAGCGTGTACCGGCGGCCGCGCTCGGGGTCGGCGGCGAACAGCTCGCGCAGGTGCGTGGCGCCGAACTCCTCGCGGTGCTTGGCGAGTGCGTGCCACTCGGGGATCTGGTCGAGCCTGGTGCGTGACGTGGTGTCGGCCATGCCACCCAACCTAATTGATCCCGGTGCGTGCCGCCGGACCGAGCACGAGCACCCCCAGGGCGATCAGGACGGCCGCGGCCAGCGCCGGGGTGTTCCGGCCGAGCGCACCGGCGAGCACCCCGCCGAGCACGGCCCCCAGCGGCACCGCGGAGACCGACAGGGTGCGGAACGCGGCGCTGACCCGGCCGATGGCGCCCGCGGGGCTGCGCCGCTGCAGCACGGTGACCTCGGTGGCGGTCCAGAGCATCCCGGCGAAGCCCAGGACGGCGAGCGCGGCGCCGGCCGCGGGCAGGCTGCGTACCGTACCGA
>NZ_JACBXC010000769.1 GCF_013870535.1 Streptomyces phytophilus
GAGCCAGGGCTCCCAGGCCCTGGTCCGCCACGAGGGCGGCGGCCGCTGGACGGTGCGGATCGGCGCGGCCGACATCGGCACCGGGACCTGGACGACGCTCACCCAGATCGCCGCCGACGCGCTGGACGCGGCGCCCGACGACGTGACGCTGCACATCGGCGACACCGCACTGCCCCCGGCGACGGTGGCCGGCGGCTCCTCGGGCCTGGCGTCCTGGGGCTCGACGGTGCTCGCGGCCGTCCGCGCCTTCCGCGAGCAGCACGGCCACGACCCGGCGCCGGGCGCCGAGTCCCGCGCCGGCACGCCGGAGAACCCGGACGGGAAGAAGTACGCGCTGCACTCCTTCGGCGCGCACTTCGCCGAGGTGCGGGTCGACGCCGACACCGGCGAGATCCGCGTGCCGCGGATGCTCGGGGTCTTCTCCGCGGGCCGCATCGTCAACCCGCGCACCGCCCGCTCCCAGTTCCTCGGCGGCATGACCATGGGCCTGTCGATGGCGCTGCACGAGCACACCGTGCTGGACCCGCGCACCGGGCACGTGGTGAACGACGACCTCGCCGACTACCACATCGCGGCGCACGCGGACGTCCGCGACATGGACGCGGTCTGGCTGGACGAGGAGGACCCGCACAGCAATCCGATGGGCACGCGCGGCATCGGCGAGATCGGGATCGTGGGATCGCCGTCGGCCGTGATCAACGCGGTGTTCAACGCGTCCGGCGTGCGCGTACGGGACCTGCCGGCGACCCCGGACAAGCTGTTGGTCGAGGGTTCACATCTCGCCGTTCCGACGGCGCTGTAGGGCCGTCCTCACGAGCCGATGAATCCGTTGGTGCGCAGGAAGTGCAGCGCCGCCTCGTCGGCCGTCTGCCCCTGGCGGTCGACCATGTCGAGCAGGTCGATGACGGTGTCCTCGGTGAGCTTGTCGCCCAGTTCCCCGGCCAGCTCCTTCAGCTGCGGGTTCTCCCGCAGTGTCTCCTCCCGGACGGTCAGGGCGGCGCGCTCGGTCGTGAAGTGGTTCCGGTCGTCCTCCAGCACCTTCAGGTCGAGCGACTCCAGCCGCGAGTCGGTGGTGAAGACCTCCGCGAACCGGCAGGGGCTGCCCTTGGCGACGTTGACGAAGTTCAGCGCGAACGCGTTCTGGTAGACCTGCGGCGTGGGGATGTCCAGACCGTACGTCTCCTGAAGCGGCGTCAGCTCGCGGTCCAGGAACTCCGAGGCACCGCACAGCGTGAGCTCGTCCGGGTGCTCCTCCTGCAGCTCGCGAAGCTGGCCGAGCCGGTCCACTTCGCCGGCGGGGCCCGGGGCGTCCGCGGCGCGGGCGATGGCGTACTGGTCGCCGAACCGGGCCGGGCCCAGCCACCGGATGCCGTTCTTACGGGCGTCCTCCCCGGCGGTGGCGCGCAGTTGGGCCATCTCGCCGGGCACCGGGCGGTCGTGGCCCAGGTACTGGGTCCACCCGGTGCCGGCGTACTCCCAGTACAGGTCGACCTCGCCGCTCTCCAGCGCCTTGCGGACGATCGCGGAGCCGTTCAGACCGGTCTGGTCCTTGACCTCGGCGCCGGCGGCGCGCAGCGCGTAGAGCGTGATCTTGCCCAGTACCTGCTGCTCGGTGAACTCCTTGGAGCCCACGGTGAACTGCCGGCCGGAGAGGTCCAGTTGTCCGGCCAGCGAGCCGCCGCGCAGTTCGGCGGCGCTCACCGACGCGGCGTTCGGGCCGGCCGAGCAGCCCGCGAGGGCAAGTGCGGCGAGCGCGCAGAGCGTCGCGAGGCCGCGGCGTACGGCCCGTCCCCGCCCGCTGCGTACGCCTCGCCTGGTCATCGGCACCACGGTGTGCCTCCGTCTCTCGTCTGGGGTCCGGGTGGGGCGGGGGGTCACAGGCCGCGCGGGCGCAGGAGGTCCTCGGCGATGCCCGCCAGCCAGTCGATGAGCAGGGCGAGTACGGCGACCAGCGTGCTGCCGGTGACCAGGACCAGCGTGCGGCTGGAGTTGATGCCGTTGGAGATGACGTCGCCGAGGCCGCCGGCGCCGATGAACGTGGCCAGTGCAACGGTGCCGACGGTGATCACCAGTGCGGTGCGGATGCCGGCCAGCATCACGGGGGCGGCCAGAGGCAGTTCGATGCGCCACAGGATGCCGCCGGGTGTCATCCCCATCCCGCGTGCCGACTCGATCACCGGCGCGTCGACCTGCTGCAGCCCGGCGATGGTGTTCCGCAGCACCGGCAGCACGCCGTACGCGACGAAGGCGATCAGGGCGATCTGCGTGACGCCGAGGCTGACGAAGCCGACCGCGAGCAGCACGATCAGGCCGATGGACGGCAGCGCCTGCGCGATGCTGACGACGGCCAGGATCGCTCCCGCGAACCGGCGGGCCCGGCTCCGGGTCAGCAGCACGCCGAGCGGCAGGGCGATGGCCAGGATGAGCACGGTGGCCAGCGCGGTCAGCTCCAGGTGCTGCAGGGTGCGGCTGACCAGGTATTCGGAGTTGAGGCTGCGCTGCTCGATCAGGTCCAGGTCCTGCCGTGAGACGTACACCGCGAGGACGGCGAGGACCAGGCCGAGGACGACGGGGGTGGCGGCGTACCGCAGGACGGTGGCGGCGGTGGAGCCGCCGGTCCGGTCGCTCCGCGGGGCGCCGGCCGCCGGGGTCCGGCCGGGTGCGTCCGCGAGGAGGGGCGGGGCTGTCACGGTGACTGCACCTCCTGTGCCTCGGGGACCGTACTGCCGGGTGCGCGCGTCGGGCCCGCGGCGTTCATCAGCTCGCGGATCGCGTCCATCTCCAGCACCCCGCGGTAGCGGCCGTCCCCGTCGACGACGGCGACCGCGGCGGAGTTCACCGACAGCATGCGGTCCAGCGCGTCGAAGAGGGTGTCCCCGGGCCCCAGTGTCCCGATCACCGGCACCTCCTCGCCGGGCCC
>NZ_JACBXC010000077.1 GCF_013870535.1 Streptomyces phytophilus
CAACCATGTCGACGCCGTCTACGACCGGCTCACCGACGGCCGCACCACACCCCTCCGGCTCGCCGACCTGGTGCATGCCGCGGCCCTCGCCTACCCCGGGCTCGTACCCACCGCCGGGCAGCTGGCCGCGGAGCGCGACCGGCTCCAGGCGGACAAAGAAGGTCACGAGATAGACCAGGGCATCTTCCTGCGGGCGGTCCTCGCCTCACCCGTCGCCGGCCCCCACCTGCTCGACACGATGCTGCGCCCCACCCCTCGCGCACTGGAGCTGCTGCCGGGGTTCACCGAGACCGGGCTGGTCGACACCCACTCCGTCCGGCTCGAACGGCGCGACGGCGCCGCGTATCTGACGATGCACCGCGACGACTGCCTCAACGCCGAGGACGAGCAGCAGGTCGACGACATGGAGACCGCCGTCGACCTCGCACTGCTCGACCCGGGCGTCCGGGTCGCCGTGCTGCGCGGCGGCGAGATGACGCATCCGCGCTACCGCGGCCGGCGCGTCTTCAGCGCCGGCATCAACCTCAAGAGCCTGCACGCGGGCGGCATCTCGCTGGTGGGCTTCCTGCTCCGCCGCGAGCTGGGCTACATCCACAAGATCGTCCGAGGGGTGCGCGGCGCGGGCGGCGCGCCCTGGCATGCCCGCACCGTGGAGAAACCCTGGATCGCGGCAGTCGACACCTTCGCCATCGGCGGCGGCATGCAACTGCTGCTCGTCTGCGACCACGTGCTCGCCGCCTCGGACGCCTACGTGTCCCTGCCCGCCGCCCGGGAAGGCATCATGCCGGGCGCCGGGAACTTCCGGCTCGGCCGGCACACCGGCCCGCGGATCTCCCGGCAGGTCATCCTCCAGGACCGCCGGCTGCCGGCGACCGACCCCGACGCGCGGCTGGTGCTCGACGAGGTGGTCGAACCGGCACGGCTGGACGACGCGATAGCCGCCGCCGTCGAACGGCTCGGCGGCCCCGCCGTCGTGCCCAACCGGCACATGCTGAACCTGGCCGAAGAGCCGGCGGACGAGTTCCGGCGCTACATGGCCGAGTTCGCGCTCCAGCAGGCCCTACGGATCCACGGTGCGGACGTCGTCGGCAAGGCCGGCTGGTTCACACGGCGCTCGGCATGATCGCCGCCCCGCGGCAGCCGGACGCCCCGGCTGCCGCGGCCGCGTCCGCCGGGCCGAGGGCCCGCCGCCGACAGCTCTGCCACCCGAGGACCACCGGCCATCGAAGGACCGCAGGCCGACGAAGGAAGGGAGCCGGCCCGATGCCGACCGCCCGCATCAACGGGATCACCCTCGGCTTCGACGACTACGGCACCGGCCCGCCGGTCGTCATGGTCACCGGCACCGGCGCCCCCGGACGGATCTGGCGCACCCACCAGGTGCCGGCCCTCACTGCCGCCGGCCACCGGGTGATCACCGTCGACAACCGCGGCATGCCCCCGAGCGACCCGTGCCCCGAGGGCTTCACCCTCGCCGACATGGCCGCCGACACCGCCGGCCTCATCGAGCACCTGGGCCTCGCCCCGTGCCGCGTCGTCGGCTTCTCCCTCGGCGCGAGCATCGTGCAGGAACTCCTCCTCGCCCGCCCCGAACTGGTGCGGCAGGCCGTCCTCATGGCCCCCACCGGGCGCGCCGACGGCCTCATCTCGGCCATGACCGCCGCCGAACTCGACCTCTGCGACAGCGGCGTGAAGCTGCCCCCGCGCTACGCCGCGTACGTCAACGCCCTCCAGAACCTCTCCCCGCGGACGCTCAACGACGAGGCGACGCTGCGGGACTGGCTCGACGTCTTCGAGATGACAGCGGTCGACATGTCGGCATTCCGCGGTCAGCTGGAACTGCAGACGACGGGCGACCGGCTCGGTGCGTACGCGCACATATCCTGCCCGTGCCTGGTCATCGGCTTCGGCGACGACCTCGTCATCCGACCGCACCTGTCGCGCGAGGTCGCCGCCGCCATCCCGGGCGGCGCGTACGTCGAGATCCCCGGCTGCGGCCACTACGGCTACCTCGAAAAGCCGGACACCGTCAACGCGGCCGTCCTCGACTTCTTCACCGCCGCCCCGGCCTGAGCCCTGCCGGCCGGGCCGCCACCAGCAGGCGGGCCCGGCCGGAACCCGTCCGCCGAAACCCCGGCCTTATGCCGGCCCGCGCTAATCTGAAGCCGGTTCGAACCGAAAAGCACGGGGACACGACGAAGTGAAGCGCTGTGACCGCAGTGTGACGCAAGGTGGGGGATCGTCTGTCGTGATGGCCGTTCCCGAACGCCCATCCGCCGCATCCTCACCATGCGCCCGCGAGACCGCCGGCAGGTGCCGCTGATGAGGGTTCTGGTAGTCGAAGACCACGCTGAGCTGGCCGACTCGGTGGCACGGGTGCTGCGCCGGGAGGGTATGGCCGTCGATGTCGTGTACGACGGATCCGACGCGCTGGAGCGCACGATGACCGTCGACTACGACGTCGTCGTCCTCGACCGCGACCTCCCCGGCGTCCACGGCGACGACGTGTGCAAGGAACTGGTCTCCCAGCCCCACCACGCGCGGGTGCTGATGCTCACCGCGTCCGGGACGATCATCGACCGCGTCGAAGGACTGAACCTCGGCGCCGACGACTACCTGCCCAAACCCTTCGCCTACGCCGAGCTGGTCGCCCGGCTGCGGGCCCTCGCCCGCCGCGCCCAGCCCGCCGTACCCCCCGTACTGGAGCACGGCGACCTGCGGCTCGACCCCGCCCAGCGCTTCGCCACCCGCGGCGGCGAACGCCTGACCCTCACCCCCAAGGAACTCGCCGTCCTGGAGTGCCTGCTCTCCGCCCAGGGGCGGGTGGTGTCGGCGGAGGAACTCCTCGAACGCGTGTGGGACGAGGCGGCCGACCCGTTCACCACGACGGTGAAGACCACGATCAACCGCCTGCGCTCCAAGCTCGGTCTGCCCCCGGTGATCGAGACGGTGCCGCGGAGCGGCTACCGGATTTGAGGTACGCACATGGGGCTGTCGAGACTGCACCTGACCGTCCTGAAACGCGTCGGCGCGATGTCCGCGCAGCTCACGCCCCGCCGGGTCCGGGTACGCCTCACGCTCCTGTACGGTTCGCTCTTCGTCCTCTCCGGCGCCGTGCTGCTGGCGATCACGTACCTCCTCGTCGCCCGCCCCTCCGGCGGCCTGGTGACGTTCAAGGACGTGCAGTACGGCTCCTCCCGGTCCTCCGCCCAGGCGGACACCCGCACCTACCGGCTGGACGAGGATCTCGGCAGCCAGGAGGGCGGCATCGTCGAGGAGATGCGCCAGCAGGCGTGGCACCAGCGGGAGGCGATGCTCGACCGGCTGCTCATGCAGTCGGGGCTCGCCCTCGCCATCATGTCCGTCATCGCCATCGGGCTCGGCTGGGTGGTCGCCGGCCGCGTCCTGCGCCCGCTGCGCACCATGACGAGCACCATCCGCCACATCTCCGCACGGAACCTGCACGAGCGCCTGGCGACAGGTGGCCCGCCCGACGAGCTGAAGGACCTCGCCGACACCGTCAACGGGCTGCTCGGCAGGCTGGATACCGCACTCGAATCCCAGAAGAGATTCGTCGCCAACGCCGCCCACGAGCTGCGCACGCCCCTCACCCTCGAACACGCGCTGCTGGAGGAGACCCTCATCGACCGCGGCGCCACCCTCGAATCCTTCCGCGCCAACTTCGAGCGGCTGCTGACGATCAGCAAGCAGCAGGCCACCCTCCTGGAGTCCCTCCTCACCCTCTCCAGCAGCGACCGGGGTCTGGACAACCCGGAACCGCTCGACCTCGCCGCGCTCACCCACGAGGTCCTGCCCGCGTTCCGGCCCGAGATCGGCCGTCGTGAACTGGCCGTCGCGTCGGCCATGGAACCGGCCCGCATCTCCGGCGACTCCGCCCTCATCCACCGCCTGGTGGCCAACCTCCTCGACAACGCCATCGACTACAACGTCCCGGGCGGCAGCGTCGAGATCGCCACGGGGGTACGGGACGGGGGCGCGTTCCTCTCCGTCCGCAACACCGGCGGCGCGGTGCCACCGGACCAGGTCGAGCGCCTCTTCAACCCCTTCCAGCGGCTCCGCCGCACCGCCGGCGACGGGCACCACGGTCTGGGTCTGTCGATCGTCCGCTCCATCGCCACCGCCCACGACGCCACGCTCACCGCCGAGGCGAGATCCGGCGGCGGGCTTGCCGTGACCGTCGCCTTTCCGCTGCGCGACGACGGGCCGGGGGAGAACGGCCGGGTGGCGGGGTTCGCGGCGCCCGGCGCCGCCCCGGCCGATTTCTGAGACGCTCCTTTCCGTTTCCCGCGAATAACGCCCGTCCAACTGCTGACAATTCACAGTTGGACACCTTCGGGTTGTCCAACCTTGTCGCCTTCTTCCCGCCTGGTTAGTGTGTATTCCGACTTGAGGGAAACCCCACCGACGGGAGCGGTCATGGCGAATCCGTTCGACAACGAGAACGGCACATTCCTGGTCCTGGTCAACGATGAGAACCAGCACTCACTCTGGCCCGCCTTCGCCGAAGTCCCCGCCGGCTGGAAGCCCGTCTTCGGCGAGGAAAGCCGCAAGGCATGCATGGACTACATCGAGGAGAACTGGACGGACATGCGGCCGAAGAGCCTCATCGACGAGATGGACCGGCACGAGCAATCGGCCGTCCGCTAGGACATCCCGGCCCGACGACGAGCACTGGAGGTAACTCGTGGCCATGATTGGCGGCACCGGGCCGGTCATCATGCGCGCCGGAGGGCCGGATTCGGTCACCAGACAGAAGGTGAAGAAGGGTACGGCGAAGCGCATCCTTCCCTACACCCGACCGCATCGACTCAGAATTTCCGTACTGTTCGGGGTCACCGCGCTCAACGCGGGAATCGTGGTCGCCGTCCCCATTCTCTTCAAGTACCTCATCGACAACGGCATCATGCCGCGGGACACCTCCGTCGTCGTCTGGATCTCCGTAGCCGTCGCGGCCCTGTCGCTCCTGCAGACCGTCGTCGGCTTCGCCGAGGCATGGCTCTCCGGCAAGGTCAGCGAAGGGCTCATCTACGACCTGCGCACGGAGGTCTTCGACCACGTGCAGCGCCAGCCGCTCGGCTTCTTCACCCGGGCGCAGACCGGTTCCCTGGTCAGCCGGCTCAACACCGACGTCGTCGGCGCCCAGCAGGCCCTGACGTCCCTGCTGTCCACCGTCGTCTCCGCCGGCCTGACCGCGCTCCTCGTGCTGGGCGCGATGTTCTACCTCTCCTGGGCGATCACGCTGATCAGCCTCGTGATGCTCCCCCTGTTCATCCTCCCCGGCAAGGTCGTCGGCCACCGGCTGCAGCGCGTCATGCGCGAACACATGCAGGTCAACGGTGAGATCGGCGCGTTCATGAGCGAGCGGTTCAACGTCACCGGCGCGCTGCTCGCCAAGCTCTACGGCCGGCCCGAGACCGAGAACGGCATGTTCGCTGACCTCGCGGGCAAGGGCCGCGACCTCGGCGTCCGCGCGTCCGTCTACTCCAAGCTGCTGTTCCTGTCGATGATGCTTGTCGGCTCCCTGTCCACCGCGCTGGTCTACGGGCTCGGCGGCGGCCTCGTCATCGAGGGCGTCTTCCAGATCGGCACCCTGGTGGCCCTCGCCACCCTGCTCACCCGGCTGCTCGCGCCCATCAACCAGCTCTCCGGCGCGCAGCGGGACATCCTGATGGCGCTGGTCAGCTTCGACCGGCTCTTCGAGATCCTCGACCTCAAGCCGCTCATCCGGGAGAAGCCCGACGCCCGCGCCCTGCCCCGGGCCGCCGCGACCGGAGCCGGCGCACCCGGAGCCGAGGCCGGCGGGGCCGAGGCGAACGGAGCCGGGGCGAACGGGTCAGCGGTGAGTGCCCCGGAGATCGAGTTCTCGGGTGTCTCCTTCCGCTACCCCTCCGCGGCGGACGTCTCCCTCGCCTCCCTGGAGTCCCTCGCGGGGCCCGCACCCCGGCGCGGCGAGAGCTCGTGGACCCTGCGCGGCCTGAACTTCACTGCCCCCGCGGGGAAGCTCACCGCCCTCGTCGGCCCCTCGGGCGCCGGCAAGACGACCATCACCCACCTGGTGCCCCGGCTCTACGACCCGGGCGAGGGGGTCGTGCGGATCGGCGGCCACGACCTCCGCGACCTGACGCTGGCCTCGCTCCGCGACACCGTCGGGATGGTCACGCAGGACGCCCACCTCTTCCACACCACCATCCGGCAGAACCTCCAGTACGCCCGCCCGGACGCCGCCGAGAAGGACATGGTCGAAGCCTGCAGGGCGGCCCAGATCTGGAGCCTGATCGAGGCGCTGCCCGACGGCCTCGACACCCTCGTCGGGGACCGGGGCTACCGGATGTCCGGTGGCGAGAAGCAGCGCATCGCCATGGCCCGGCTCCTGCTCAAGGCGCCGCCGATCGTGGTCCTCGACGAAGCGACCGCCCACCTGGACTCCGAGTCCGAGGCGGCGCTGCAGCGGGCCCTCAAGACGGCGCTCACGGGCCGGACCTCGCTGGTGATCGCCCACCGCCTCTCCACCATCCGGGACGCGGACCAGATCCTCGTCATCGACCAGGGCCAGGTCCAAGAGCACGGCACCCACGACGATCTTCTCGAACTCGACGGGCTCTACGCCGAGTTGTATCGCACCCAGTTCTCCCGCCAGCCGAAGAACGGCGACGCCCCGGTGCCGGAGATGGCACCGATGCCGCCGAACGCCCCCATGGTGGACGGCCCCCCGCAGGGAATACTCATCGGTCCCGGCCCGGGAATGGGCCCGGGCCCCGGAATGGGCGGACCCGGCCCCGTCCTGCATGGACCGGGACCGCGCTAGACCCACGGAGTCCGCCAATCGCAGGCAGAGGACGGCGCAGAGTCGTGCAGTCCCCCATCGCCCTTACCGACGTCGCCCGATTGAGCCAGTGGAGACCTCAGGAATGTCTGATTCGCGCAGCCCTGCCCTGCCAGTGGTGCACGTGACGCCGTGCCCCGCCGGCAGCACATGGGATCTCCGTTTCATGGACGGCCTCGATCTCGTGGCGCACCTGGAAGCGCCCGCGGCCAAGGCGGCGGCCGTTGCGGCGGGATTCTTCCACCGAATGACGGGTGACCGGGAAATCGCGGTCGTCGTCGAAGGGGAGACACCCGGTGCCCTGCGCATCGAGGTTGCTCCGAGGAGCACGCTCGACGTCATCCAGCGGCGGGCCGAGGGAATGCTCGCCTCCCTGCCGAATTCCAGCCGGGCAGACAGCGGAGCGATACCCGAGCACG
The DNA here is from genome assembly GCF_013870535.1 of Streptomyces phytophilus. Classification (GTDB taxonomy): domain Bacteria; phylum Actinomycetota; class Actinomycetes; order Streptomycetales; family Streptomycetaceae; genus Streptomyces; species Streptomyces phytophilus. The sequence goes on from NZ_JACBXC010000077.1 coordinate 7,264, forward strand.
AGACAGAGTGCGTGATATCTGGTTCCGCCGTTCCGGATTCGATATCCGAGCCGGCGACAGCGGCGCTGAGACAGATGTTTGTGAGATTCGCGGAGCGCATGAGCGCCGGCCCGGACGCCCGGGTGGGCGACGTGGATCTGCTGGGCACGGGGGAGCGGGCGTCAATGGTGTCGGGGTGGAACGAGACGCGCCGCGCGGTGCCGTCCGGGGCGGTCCTGGACCGGTTCGAGGCGTGGGCACGGCGCACGCCGGGCGTGTGCGCCGTGCGATGCGGCGTGGACACGGTGACGTACGCGGAGCTGGATCGGCGGGCGAACCGGTTGGCACGGTATCTGCGGCGGCTGGGCGTGGGCCGGGAGTCGCGGGTGGGCCTGTGTCTGCCGCGCGGCGTGGAGATGGTCGCGGGGATACTCGCGGTGTGGAAGGCCGGGGGCGCGTACGTGCCGCTGGATCCGGCGTATCCGGCGGAGCGGTTGGCGTTCATGGCCGCCGACAGCGGAGTCGCGGTGGTGCTGACGGCCGGTGCCACGGCGGGGGTGGCATCGGAGCCGGCGAGGCGCGCGGTGTCCCTGGACGATGCGGCGGAAGCCGTCGCGGCGGAGTCCGCGGAGCCGCTGGACACGGCGCTGGAGCCGGGGCAGTTGGCGTACGTGATCTACACCTCCGGGTCGACGGGGCGGCCGAAGGGCGTCGCCGTCCCGCACCGTGGCGTGGCGAACCTGGCGGAGATGATGCGTCCGGTGCTGGGGGCGGCCGGGGGTGTGACGGCGTTGCAGTTCGCGTCGTTCAGCTTCGACGCCGCGGTGCTGGACGTCGCGGTCACCTTGGCCGCGGGTGGGACGCTGGCGATCGCGTCGGATGAGGAGCGGGTGGAGCCGGCGGCGCTGGCGGAGATGATCCGCAACTCCGGCGTGTCGGTGGCCAGCGTGGTGCCGTCCCTGATGAGCGTGCTCGACCCGGCCGCGGTCGGGGGCGTACGGAACTGGGTGCTGGGTGCGGAGTTGCTGACCGCGGACCTGGCGTCCCGCTGGACGCGGCAGGCCCGGGTGTGGAACACGTACGGCCCGACCGAGGCCACCGTCATCACCACCGCCACCCCCCTCGGCCCGGGCATCGCCCCGGCCGACCCACCGCCTCCGATCGGCCGCCCTCTCGGCAACGCCCGCGTGTATGTGCTGGATGCCCTGCTGCAACCCGTACCACCGGGTGTGACGGGGGAGTTGTACATCGCCGGTGCCGGACTGGCCCGCGGCTATATCGGCCGCGGGGGACCGACCGCGGAGCGGTTCGTCGCCTGCCCCTTCGAGCGGGGTGCGCGGATGTACCGGTCGGGGGACCTGGCCCGCTGGACGGCGGACGGCGAGCTGGCGTTCGCGGGCCGCGCCGACGAGCAGGTGAAGATCCGCGGTTTCCGTATCGAGCCCGGCGAGGTGCAGTCGGTGCTCGCCGCGCATCCGCGGGTGTCCCAGGCGGCGGTCGTCGTGCGGGAGGACCGGCCGGGTGACAAGCGGCTCGTCGGCTACGTCATTCCGGCCCAGGACAGCGTGGACGCGGATGACGTGTTCGAGTTCGCCGCAGGTCGGCTGCCCGAGCACATGGTTCCCGCCGCCCTCGTGGTCCTGGACGTGCTGCCGCTGACCCTCAACGGCAAGCTCGACCGCGCCGCTCTGCCGCCGCCCGCCCACAGCGGATCCGCGCGCGGGCTCGCCCCGGTGACACCGCTGGAGCAGCGCATGTGCGAGCTGTTCGCGGAGGTGCTGCACATCGGGGACGTCGGCTCCGAGGACAACTTCTTCGCCCTCGGAGGCGACTCGATCCGGTCGATGCTGCTGGTGTCCGCCGCCCGCGACGCCGGCCTCGCCCTGACCACACGGCAGGTGTTCGAGGGCCGGACACCGGCCGCCCTGGCGGCCGTCGTCGCGTCGACCCACGGCGCGAACCACGCGGCAGCGGAACCGGATGCCCCACTGTTGCACCTCGACCCGGAGCAGCGGGCGGAACTGACGGCCGCGGTGCCGGGCCTGGCGGACGTGCTGCCGCTCTCGCCGCTCCAGGAGGGCCTGCTCTTCCACGCGTTGCACGACGACCAGGCGCCCGATGCCTACGTCGGCCAGTTGGCCCTGGACGTGGCCGGTCCGCTGGACCCGGGCCTGGTGCGGCTGACGTGGCAGGCGCTGCTGGACCGCCATGCCGCCCTGCGCGCCGGATTCCGGCAGCTCGCGGGAGTGCCGCGGCCCGTGCAGGTCGTCGTCGAGGACGTCGCACTGCCGTGGCGCGAGGAGGATTTGTCCGGGCTGGGCACGTCGGAGGCACGGGCGGCGGCCGAGCGGATCGCGGACGCCGAGCGCGCCCGGCGGTTCGACCTGGCGCGCCCGCCGCTGCTGCGGGTGGCGCTGCTGCGGCTCGGCACGGAGCGGTACCGGATGGTGCTCACCCTCCACCACATCGCCCTGGACGGCTGGTCGTTGCCGATCGTCCTGCGCGAACTGTGGGCGCTCTACGCGGCTGGCGGCGACCACGCCGCCCTTCCTCCTGTGACACCGCACCGCGAGCACCTGGCGTGGCTGGCCCGGCAGGACAAGGAGGCCGCTGCGGAGGCATGGCGGCAGGCCCTCGCCGACGTGGACGAGCCGACGCTCGTGGCGCGGGCCGACCAGGACCGCGGATCGGCCCCCACCGCCAAGGTCGTCGCGGAACCGGGCCCCGAACTAACCGCGGCGCTCACAGACCTGGGCCGCCGGCGCGGCCTGACGCTGAACACCGTGCTGGAGACCGCCTGGGCGATGGTCGTAGGGCAGCTCGCAGGCCGCAGCGACGTCGTCTTCGGCAGCGTGGTCACCGGCCGCCCGGCAGAACTGCCGGGCACGGCCGACTTGGTCGGGCTGTTCCTCAACACCGTTCCCGTGCGGGTACGGCTGCACCCGGGGCAGACGATCGCCGAACTGCTGGACGCGGTCCGGGCACAGCAGACCGCGCTCCTCGACCACCAGCACCTCGGCCTCGCCGACATCCAGCGCCTCGCCGGGCCTGGCGCGACGTTCGACACCCTGATGACGTTCCGGAGCTACGGTGCCGGCGCGAGCGCGCCGCCGGAGCCGCTGCGGCTCACCGGGTCCCGGCTCCGCGAGTCGACCACGTACGCCCTGGCCCTGGGCGTGGAGCCGGACGACGGGATGAAGTTCTGGCTCGACTACAGGCTGGACGCGTTCGACGAGCGGTCCGCGCGGGCCGTGGCCGACCGGTTCGTCCGCGTACTGGCGCAGCTGGCCGCCGACCCGCTCACCCGGGTCGGCGACATCGACGCGCTGGACGCCGGGGAGCGGGCGTCGGTGGTGTCGGGGTGGAACGCGACGGAGTTGGCGGTGCCGGAGGGGTCGGTGCTGGACCGGTTCGAGGCGCGGGCCAGGCGGTCGCCGGAGGTGGTGGCGGTGCGGTGTGGGGCGGACGCGCTGTCGTATGGGGAGTTGGATGCGTGGGCGAATCGGTTGGCGCGGTATCTGATCCGGCTGGGTGTGGGTCGGGAAGTGCGGGTGGGGCTGTGTCTGCCGCGTGGTGTGGAGATGGTGGCGGCGATTGTTGCGGTGTGGAAGGCCGGGGGCGCGTACGTGCCGTTGGATCCGGCGTATCCGGGGGAGCGGTTGGCGTTCATGGTCGCCGACAGTGGTGCGCAGGTGGTGTTGAGCGCGGAGGACCTGGTGTCTGCTGCGGAGGAGTCGGGGGAGCCGCTGGGCACGGTGTTGGAGCCGGGGCAACTTGCGTACGTCATCTATACGTCGGGTTCGACCGGCCGCCCGAAGGGCGTTGCTGTGCCCCATCGCGGTCTGGCGAATCTGGCGGAGGCGATGCGTCCGGTGCTGGGGGTGGCGGAGGGTGTGACGGCGTTGCAGTTCGCGTCGTTCAGTTTCGACGCCGCCGTCCTTGACGTCGCGGTCACGCTGGCTGCGGGTGGGACGTTGGCGGTTGCCTCCGACGAGGAGCGGGCGGAGCCTGCGGCGCTGGCGGAGATGGTCCGTAGCTCCGGGGTGTCTGTGGCCAGTGTGGTGCCGTCGCTGCTGAGTGTTCTCGACCCGGCCGCCGTCACCGGGGTGCGGAACTGGGTGCTGGGTGCCGAGTTGCTGACCGCCGACCTGGCGTCCCGCTGGACACATCAGGCCCAGGTGTGGAACACCTACGGCCCGACCGAGGCCACCGTCATCACCACCGCTGTCCCGCTCGATGCGGGCATCGAGCCGCACGATGCGCCTCCGGCGATCGGCCGCCCGATCGGCAACATGCACACCTATGTGCTGGATGATTTCCTGCGGCCCGTACCTCCGGGTGTCACGGGTGAGGTGTATATCGCGGGCCCTGGTCTTGCCCGGGGTTACATCGGCCGCGGTGGGCTGACCGCGGAGCGGTTCGTCGCCTGCCCCTTCGAGCCGGGTGCGCGGATGTATCGCTCCGGTGACCTGGCCCGGTGGTCTCACGACGGTCTGCTGCATTTCGTCGGCCGTGCCGACGAGCAGGTCAAGGTCCGCGGGTTCCGGATCGAGCCCGGCGAGGTCGAAGCCGTCCTCGCCGCCCACCCCGACGTGACGCAGACCGCCGTCGCCGTCCGCGAGGACCGACCCGGCGACAAACGACTCATCGCCTATGTGACCGGCGACGTCGACGCCGACGCCGTCCGGGACTTCGCCGCCACCCGGCTGCCCGAGCACATGGTCCCCGCCGCCATCGTCATCCTCGACACGCTCCCGCTCACGCCCAACGGCAAGATCGACCGCAG
>NZ_JACBXC010000770.1 GCF_013870535.1 Streptomyces phytophilus
ATCAAGCACGTCGCCGCCGAGCCCCGGCTGCTCGCGCACACCGGGCCGGCCGCCGTCTTCGACGACTACCGCGAACTCCAGCGCACCATCGACGACCCGGCGCTCGCGCTCACCGCGGACCACGTGCTGGTGCTGCGCAACGCGGGCCCGCTGGGCGGCCCCGGCATGCCCGAGTACGGGATGCTGCCGATCCCCGCGTACCTGCTCAAGCAGGGCGTACGCGACATGGTGCGGATCTCCGACGCCCGGATGAGCGGCACGAGTTACGGGGCCTGCGTGCTGCACGTCGCCCCCGAGGCGTACGTCGGCGGGCCCCTGGCGCTGGTCGAGAACGGCGACCTCGTCACCCTCGACGTCGCCGCCCGCACCCTGCGGCTGGAGGTCGGCGACGCGGAGCTGGCCCGCCGCCGCGCCGCCTGGACGCCGCCGCCCCCGCGCTACGAGCGCGGCTACGGCGCCCTGTACGCCGACCAGATCACGCAGGCCGACACCGGCTGCGACTTCGCCTTCCTGGCCCGTACGGGCCGGGTGCCCGAGCCCTACGCGGGCTGACCGCCCGGGCGCGCACCACTCCGTCCCACCCCGGCAGCACCTGTCCGATCCACCGAACGACGTTCGCGAAGCGCTTCGACGGCACCGATAGGAGCAGACATGGCCCAAGCCGTGGCGCGGCCGCCCGGAACGGCCCGGCGGCGCGCGGAGAACCGGCGCGGGGACAGCCGCGGCCGGGGCGCCCGGCGCCTTCCGTATCTGCTGATCGCCCCCGCCGGGCTGCTGATGCTGGGCTTCATCGCGTACCCGATGCTCAGCGTCTTCTACTACAGCCTGCGGCACTACAACGTCACCAAACCCTGGCGCGACGGCTTCGCGGGCCTGGACAACTTCACCACGCTGCTCACCGACGACCCGCTGTTCTGGGACTCGCTGGCCTTCAGCGCCAAGTGGGTCGTCGTCGAGGTCGGCCTCCAGCTCGCGTTCGGCCTCGCCCTCGCGCTGATCGTCAACCAGACGTTCCTGGGCCGCGCGGTCGCCCGCGCGCTGGTGTTCTCGCCGTGGGCCGTCTCCGGCGTCCTCACCACGACGATCTGGATGCTGCTCTACAACCCCGCCACCGGCGTCAGCCGCTACCTCGCCGACGCCGGCATCGGCTCGTACGGCACCTCGGTCCTCTCCGACACCGGCACCGTCTTCTGGGCCGCCGTCCTGGCCGAACTCTGGCGCGGCGTGCCCTTCTTCGCCATCCTCATCCTCGCCGACCTCCAGTCCGTGCCGAAGGACCTCTACGAGGCCGCGGCGGTCGACGGCGCCGGGCGGCTGCGGCAGTTCGTGCACATCACGCTGCCCCACCTGCGGGACGCGATCATCCTGTCGACGCTGCTGCGCGCGGTGTGGGAGTTCAACAACGTCGACCTCCTCTACACCCTCACCGGCGGCGGCCCCGCGGGCCGGACGACCACCCTCCCGCTGTACGTCGCCAACACCGGCATCCACGGCCACGACTTCGGCTACGCCTCGGCGCTGACCACGGTCGCGTTCGTGATCCTCCTCTTCTGCTCGATCCTCTACCTGCGCCTGAGCAAGTTCGGAGGCGACAACCGATGAGCACCGCTCCGACCGCGCTCGCCGCGCCCCCGCGTGCCCGCGGCGCCGCGCCCGCCCCGCCGGCCCGCCGCGGCCGAGCACGCGGGCGGCGGTCGTACGACGAGGTGCCGCGCTGGCAGATATGGGTCCCGCTCGGGCTCTACCTGCTCTTCACGCTCATCCCCTTCTACTGGATGCTGCTCTTCGCCCTGCGCCCCGCAGGATCCACCTCGCTGGTGCCGTGGCCGGTGACGTTCGAGCACTTCGACAAGGTGTGGACCGAGCGCAGCTTCGCCACCTTCTTCCAGAACAGCATGCTCGTCGGCGCCGCGACGCTGGTCATGACCACCGGCGTCGCGCTCGCCGGCGGCTACGCGCTGGCCCGCTTCGACTTCCGGATCAAGAAGGTCTTCCTGCTCGGGCTGCTGTGCTCGCAGTTCATCCCCGGCGCGCTGATGCTCGTCCCGCTCTTCGAGATCTTCCGCAGCCTCCAGATGATCAACTCGCTGGGCAGCGTCGTCATCGCCGAGACCGTCTTCCAGCTCCCGCTGTCGCTGATCCTCATCAGCACGTTCATCAAGAACGTGCCGTACGCGCTGGAGGAGGCCGCCTGGGTCGACGGCTGCGGGCGCTTCCGGGCGTTCTGCGCGGTGGTGCTGCCGCTGCTGCGGCCCGGCCTGATCGCCGTCGGCTCCTTCGCGTTCGTGCACAGCTGGAATCACTTCCTCTTCGCGCTGATGTTCCTCAGCGAACAGGACAAGCAGACGATCCCCGTGGGCCTCAACACGCTGATCGGCGCCGACAGCGTCGACCTGGGCGCGCTGGCGGCGGGCGGGGTGATCGCGGCGGTGCCCGTGGTGATCGTCTTCGCGTTCATCCAGCGGTGGCTGATCACCGGCTTCAGCGCGGGGGCGGTGAAGGGATGACGGCCCGGAACTCCCGTACGCCCGCTCCCGTGCCCGTCGTGCTGGCCGGGGCCCGCGGGCACGGCCGGCGGCACCTGGCGAACATCCGCCGGCTGGAGCGGGCGGGCCGGGTCGTGCTGGCCGGGGTCTGCGAGACCCAGCCGCTCGCCGCCGCCGACTTCGCCGGCGAACCCGTCCCGCAGGGCGCCGACTTCGCCGTGCTGCTGGAGCGTACGGGCGCCCGGCTGGCCGTGGTCTCCACGCCGATCCCCACGCACGCCGACTTCGCCTTGGTGGCCGCCGCGTACGGCGTGCACCTGCTGCTGGAGAAGCCGCCCGCGGCGTCGTTCGCGCTCTACGAGCGCATCGAGGCCGCCTGCCGCTCCGCCGGCGTCGCCTGCCAGATCGGCTTCCAGTCCCTCGGCTCGCAC